>NZ_JBLRDT010000077.1:0-12006 GCF_057512245.1 Gryllotalpicola sp. CP2-P1 | reverse complement strand
GCACGACGTCCGTCGCGCCCAAGCCGACCCCGGTCCCGGCCGACGCCCCGGCCGTCGCCCCGAAGAACGACGGGCCGGCCGAGGCCAACGAGGTCACTCCGCTGCGGGGCATGTCGAAGACGCTCGCCGCCAACATGGACGTGAGCCTGACGGTGCCCACCGCGACGAGCGTGCGCACGATTCCGGCGAAGCTGATGATCGACAACCGCATCGTCATCAACAACCACATGGCCCGCACGCGCGGCGGCAAGGTCAGCTTCACCCATCTGATCGGGTGGGCGCTCATCAAGGCGCTGAAGCAGTTCCCCAGCCAGAACGTCTTCTACGACGTGATCGACGGCAAGCCCTCAGTCGTGAAGCCCGCCCACATCGGCCTCGGCATCGCGATCGACCTGCCGAAGCCCGACGGCACGCGCTCGCTTCTCGTCCCCGCGATCAAGCGCGCCGAGACGCTGGGCTTCACCGACTACCTCGCCGCCTACGAGGACCTCGTCAAGCGCGCCCGCGGCAACAAGCTGACGGCCGACGACTTCTCGGGCGCCTCGGTGAGCCTCACCAACCCGGGCGGCATCGGCACCGTGCACTCCGTGCCGCGGCTCATGAAGGGCCAGGGCTGCATCATCGGCGCCGGCGCCCTCGAGTACCCCGCCGAGTTCCAGGGCGCGAGCCCCGAGACCCTCAACGACCTCGGCATCTCGAAGACCATCACCCTGACGAGCACCTACGACCACCGCGTCATCCAGGGCGCGGGCTCCGGCGAGTTCCTCAAGATCGTGCACGAGCTGCTGGCCGGCGGCCAGGACTTCTACCAGGAGATCTTCGCCGCGCTGCGCATCCCCTACGAGCCGATCCTGTGGGCGCAGGACATCAACGTCGACCTCGCCCACCAGGTCAACAAGACGGCGCGCGTGCACGAGCTCATCAACTCGTACCGGGTGCGCGGTCACCTGATGGCCGACATCGACCCGCTCGAGTACAAGCAGCGCACCCACCCCGATCTCGAGATCGCGAGCCACGGCCTCACCTTCTGGGACCTCGACCGCAAGTTCGTCGCGGGCGGCTTCGCCGGCAACTACGGCGAGATGAAGCTGCGCGACATCCTCGGCGTGCTGCGCGACTCGTACTGCCGCACCGTCGGCGTCGAGTACATGCACATCCAGGACCCGGCCCAGCGGCGCTGGTTCCAGGACAAGCTCGAGCGCCCCTATGTGAAGCCCGGGCACGACGAGCAGCTGCACATCCTCACGAAGCTCAACGAGGCCGAGGCCTTCGAGACCTTCCTGCAGACCAAGTACGTCGGCCAGAAGCGGTTCAGCCTCGAGGGCGGCGAGTCGACGATCCCGCTCATCGACGAGCTGCTGCAGGGCGCGGCGGATGCCGGGCTCGACGGCGTCGCGATCGGCATGGCCCACCGCGGGCGCCTCAACGTGCTCACCAACATCGCGGGCAAGACCTACGGCCAGATCTTCCGCGAGTTCGAGGGCGAGTTCGACCTCGCCGGCACCGGCGACGTGAAGTACCACCTCGGCACCGAAGGCACCTTCGTCTCTCCCGACGGCAAAGAGGTTCCGGTCTACGTCGCGGCGAACCCGAGCCACCTCGAGGTCGTCAACGGCGTGCTCGAGGGCATCGTGCGTGCCAAGCAGGACAGGCGCCCCGCTGGCACCTACACGACGCTGCCCGTGCTCGTGCACGGCGATGCGGCGCTCGCCGGCCAGGGCATCAACGTCGAGGTGCTGCAGATGTCGCAGCTGCGCGCGTACAAGACCGGCGGCACGATCCACGTCAACATCAACAACCAGGTCGGCTTCACGACGTCGCCGAGCGAGGCGCGCAGCTCCGTGTATTCGACGGATGTCGCAAAGACGGTCCAGGCGCCGATCTTCCACGTGAACGGCGACGACCCCGAAGCGGTGGTGCGCGTCGCGAAGCTCGCGTTCGAGTACCGCCAGGAGTTCGGCCGCGACGTCTTCATCGACCTGATCTGCTACCGCCGCCGCGGTCACAACGAGGGCGACGACCCGTCGATGACGCAGCCGCTCATGTACGGCCTGATCGAGGCGAAGCGCTCGACCCGCAAGCTGTACACCGAGGCGCTCGTCGGCCGCGGCGACATCACGGAAGAGGAGTACGAGGAGGCGCATCGCGACTTCCAGGCCCGCCTCGAGCGCGCCTTCGCCGAGACGCACGAGGCGCAGACCTCGCCGATCCCCGTCGTCACGCAGCTTCCGAAGAACGACGAGTCGGCGACCGGCGAGCTCGAGACGACCGGCGTCGCGGAATCCGTCGTGCGTGCCGTGGGCGACGCCTTCGACAACGTGCCCGACGGCTTCACGGTGCACAAGAAGCTCACCTCGCTGCTCAAGAAGCGCGTCGACATGAGCCGCCAGGGCGGCATCGACTGGGGATTCGCCGAGCTGATCGCCTTCGGCTCGCTCGTGCTCGAGGGCACCGCCGTGCGCCTCGTCGGCCAGGACTCGCGGCGCGGCACCTTCGCGCAGCGCCACGCGGTCTTCCACGACCAGGTCAACGGGCAGGAGTGGGTGCCGCTCGCGAACCTCGCCGAGAACCAGGGCCGCTTCTGGGTCTACGACTCGCTGCTCTCCGAGTACGCGGCGATGGGCTTCGAGTACGGCTACTCGGTCGAGCGCCCCGACGCCCTCGTCCTGTGGGAGGCGCAGTACGGCGACTTCGCCAACGGCGCCCAGAGCGTGATCGACGAGTACATCGCCGCCTCCGAGCAGAAGTGGGGCCAGCGCTCGTCCGTCGTGCTGCTGCTGCCGCACGGCTACGAGGGCCAGGGCCCCGACCACTCGTCGGCGCGCATCGAGCGCTACCTGCAGCTCGCCGCGCAGAACAACATGACGATCGCGCGGCCGTCGACGCCGGCGTCGTACTTCCACCTGCTGCGCCGCCAGGCATACGCCCGCCCGCGCAAGCCGCTCATCGTGTTCACCCCGAAGGCGATGCTGCGTCTGCGCGGTGCGACGAGCGACCTGTCCGAGTTCACCTCGGGCCGCTTCCAGCCGGTGATCGACGACCCCGATGTGAGCGACAAGGGCGCGGTGCGCCGCGTGCTCGCCTGCGCCGGCAAGATCTACTACGACCTGAAGGCCGAGCTGGCGAAGGCGCCCAACCCGCAGATCGCGGTCGTGCGCCTCGAGCAGTTCTACCCGCTGCCCAAGCAGGAGCTCGTCGGCGTGCTCGACAGCTACCCCAACGCCGAGGTCGTGTGGGTGCAGGACGAGCCCGAGAACCAGGGCGCGGCCCCCTACTTCGTCGATGCGGCGCGCCGCGCGGGCAAGCGCGACATCTCGGTGGTCTCGCGCCCGGCGTCCGCCTCGCCCGCCGTCGGCACGGCCAAGCGCCACGCGGTCGAGCAGTCGAAGCTGATGGCGGATGCCCTGACCGTCTGACCCTCGTACGCGAAGGGCCCCGGTTCCTTTGAGGAACCGGGGCCCTTCGTCGATCCGAGCCGCCGCCATCCGTGCCCGCGCTGCTCGGATCCTCTCGACGCTGTCCGGATCCGAGCAGCGCGAAGCGGATCCGAGCAGCGCGATCACGCGGCCGGCCGGCCATCACGGACCCGCGGGCACCGCGGGCCCCGCGATCAGCGCGCGCTACGCGTGCGTCTGAAGCGCCCGCAACTTGGTGAGCACCTGCACGCGCAGCTCCTCTGGCGCGGTCTCGCGGCAGGCCCGCTGCACGGCCTCGATCAGCACGACGCCGACCTTGTGCTCGCCGGCGCAGTCGGCGCAGGTGGCGAGGTGCTCGCGGATGTCGGCGGCATCGTCGGCCTGCAGCTCGTGGTGCAGGTATTCCTCAAGGTCCTTCTTGGCTTTGTCGCAGCCGCAGTCGGTCATCGTGTACTCCTGGCAGGTGGGGTCTGTGCGGCGCTCCCCCGGTCGCGCGCGTAGTCGGAAAGCAGATCGCGAAGCATCCGCCGGCCACGGTGCAGGCGGCTCATCACGGTCCCGATGGGTGTCTTCATGATGTCGGCGATCTCCTGATAGGAGAAGCCTTCGACATCGGCGAAGTAGACGGCCATCCGGAAGTCCTCGGGGATGGCCTGCAGCGCGTTCTTGACGTCGGAGTCAGGAAGGTGGTCGATCGCCTCCGCCTCGGCGGAGCGGGCCGCGCGGGCGGTCGTCGACTCCGCGCCACCGAGCTGCCAGTCCTCGAGATCCTCGATGGGGGTCTGGTACGGCTCGCGCTGCTTCTTGCGGTAGTTGTTGATGAACGTGTTCGTCAGAATGCGGTACAGCCACGCCTTGAGGTTGGTGCCCTGGTGGAACTGCGCCCAGGCCGCGAAGGCCTTCACGAAGGTCTCCTGCACGAGGTCCTGCGCGTCAGACGGGTTGCGCGTCATGCGCAGGGCCGCCGCATACAACTGGTCCATGAAGGGAAGCGCCTGCTCTTCGAAGCTCCGCTCCGCGGGAGTGTCGCTCGAGAGCTCGAGGTCGTCTGTCATCGCGGCCAATTCTACGGCCCAGGCATCCGTCGCTTCGCTGCCGACGACGGGCCGCTCGATGAGCGCTGATGCGGGCACTGGCGTCCTTTCGTTGGTGCGATCAAATCCTCGATATCCTGCAACCGATGCAGTTCCGCACCTATTCCGCGCCCGAGTTCGATCCGTACGGCGACAGCCGCCAGACCGAGACCTCCGAGCTGTGGGCGGCGCCGTTCGCGGGCGCGCCCGTCGACGCCGACTTCGCCCTGCCCGGCTCCAAGTCGCAGACGAACCGCGAGCTGGTGCTCGCCGCTCTCGCCGACGCGCCCTCGGTGCTCACCGCTCCCCTGCACTCGCAAGACAGCGACCGCATGGTCGAGGCGCTCGCGGCGCTCGGCACGGGCGTCGAGCGGATGCCTGAGCCGGGCCCCTTCGGGCCCGATCTGCGCATCGTCCCGGCCGCCGAGCTCACCGGCTCGACCACGATCGACGCGGGCCAGGCCGGAACGGTCATGCGGTTCATCCCGCCGGTCGCCGCCCTCGCCCTCGGCCCCGTGACGATCGACGCCGACGAGTCGGCCCGGGGCCGCCCCATGCACGCCATGGTCGACGCGCTGCGCGCGCTCGGCGTGGACCTCGCCGACGAGGGCCGTGCCGCCCTGCCGTTCACGGTGCACGGCACCGGCCGGGTCGCCGGCGGCGAGATCACGATCGACGCGTCGAGCTCGAGCCAGTTCGTGTCGGGGCTGCTGCTGTCTGCGGCGCGCTTCGAGAACGGGCTCGTGCTGCACCACGCGGGCGAGCGCCTGCCAAGCATGCCGCACATCGAGATGACGATCGCCGCCCTCGCGGCCCGCGGCGTCGAGGTCGAGACGCCTGAGCTCGGCACCTGGGTCGTGAAGCCGCAGCCGGTCGGCGCGCGCGACGCCGCGATCGAGCCCGACCTGTCGAACGCCGCGCCGTTCCTCGCGGCGGCGGTCGCGACGGGCGGTCGCGTCACCATCGGCAACTGGCCGGCCAAGACCACGCAGGTCGGCGCCGACCTCGCGAGCTATCTGCCGCTGTTCGGGGCCGAGGTCGCCCTCGACGGCGACCGGCTCACGGTGCGCGGCACGGGCGAGATCCGCGGTGTGACGCTCGACCTCTCCACCGGCGGCGAGCTCGTGCCCGCCCTCGCGGCCCTCGCCGCTCTCGCCGACGGCCCGAGCGAGTTCACGGGCATCGGGCACATCCGCCACCACGAGACCGACCGCCTCGCCGCGCTCGTCGCCGAGATCAACGGCCTGGGTGGGAAGGCGACCGAGCTCGAGGACGGGCTGCGCATCGAGCCCGCCGAGCTGCACGGCGGCGTCTGGAAGTCGTACAAGGACCACCGCATGTCGACCGCGGGCGCCCTGATCGGGCTGCGCGTCGCGGGCGTCGAGGTGCACGACATCGGCGCGACGGCGAAGACGCTGCCGCAGTTCCCCGAGCTGTGGCGCCGCATGGTCGCCGGGCCCGAGCACGGAGTCCTGCCCGCTTGAGCTGGTGGTCCGACGACGAAGACGACGACGAGCCGTACGGCGAGTACGACGAGTCGTCCGTCCGCGTCAGGCCCAACCCGAAGGGCAACCGACCGCGCACCAAGCAGCGCCCCGAGCACGGCGACGCCGTCACGGGCCGAGTGCTCGCCGTCGACCGCGGCCGCTACACGGTGCTGCTCGATGAAGACGAGCCGAGCGAGCATCAGCTCACGGCATCCCGCGCCCGTGAACTGCGCAAGCAGGCGATCGTCACCGGCGATCGCGTCGACCTCGTCGGCGACACCACCGGCGGCGAGGGCACGCTCGCGCGCATCGTGCGCATCGGCGAGCGCACGACCCTGCTGCGCCGCTCGGCCGATGACACGGACGCCGTCGAGCGCATCATCGTCGCCAACGCCGACCAGATGCTCATCGTCATCGCGGCCGCGAACCCCGAGCCGCGCGTCCGCCTCGTCGACCGCTACCTCGTCGCCGCCTACGACGCGGGCATCGAGCCGCTGCTGTGCATCACCAAGACCGACCTCGCCGACCCTGCGCCGTTCCTCGCGAACTTCGGCGCCCTCGACCACCTCACGGTCTTCACGAGCTCGCGGGGCGCCATGCCGACCGCCGAGCTCGCGGCCGCGCTCGTCGGCCATACGACGGTCGCGGTCGGGCACTCCGGCGTCGGCAAGTCCACCCTGGTCAACGCGCTCGTGCCCGACGCGAACCGCGCGACCGGGCACGTGAACGAGGTCACGGGGCGCGGCCGCCACACATCGAGCTCGACCGTGTCGCTGCGCGTCGAGACGGATGCCGGCCGCGGCTGGATCATCGACACCCCCGGTGTGCGCAGCTTCGGTCTCGGGCACGTGGACCCGGCCAACATCCTGCGCGGATTCCCCGACCTGTTGGCGCTCGCGCAGGAGTGCCCGCGCGGCTGCACGCATCTGCGCGACGCCCCCGACTGCGCGATCGTCGAGGCCGTCGAAGAGGGGCGGCTGGGCCCCGCCGGCGCGGTCCGCCTCGACTCGCTGCAGCGCCTGCTGCAGACCCTCGCCCCGGGGGTCGGGGGCCAGAGCGGCGAGGAGGGCCGCTAGTGGCCCGCGTGACCATCGCGGACATCGCCGAGCGCCTCGGCCTCTCGAAGGCATCCGTGTCGTACGCCCTCAACGGCCAGGCCGGCGTGAGCGAGCAGACCCGCCAGAAGGTCGTCGCGATGGCCGCCGAACTCGGGTGGCATCCCAGCTTCTCGGCACGCGCCCTGTCGCGCTCGCGCGCCGACGCGATCGGCATGGTGCTGCGCCGCGACCCGGCCCTGCTCGGCACAGAGCCCTATTACATGCGACTGCTCGAAGGCGTCGAGGACGTGCTTTCCGAGGCCGGGCAGAGCCTGCTGCTGCGCATGGTCGGCACCACCCCCGGCCGCGACACCGCCGTGTACGAGCGCTGGGCCGGCGAGGGCCGCGTCGACGGCGTCATCGTGCTCGACCGCGCGATCGACGACCCGCGCCCCGCGCTGCTCACGCGGCTCGGCCTGCCCTTCGTGCTGCACGGCGTCCTGCCCTCTGGGGCGGGCGAGCGCATCGAGGACCAGCATCGCGACGCCCAGCTGATCGTCGCCCACCTCGATGAGCTCGGGCACCGCCGCATCGCGCACATCACCGGCCCCCTCGGCCTCGCGCACGAGGTCGACCGCCGCACCGCCGTGCGGCACGAGAGCACCGCCCGGGGCATCGCCGTGGAGTTCGCCGAGGCCGACTACACCTTCGACACGGCGCACGCCCGCGTGCTCGAGCTGCTCTCGTCAGGCATCCGGCCCACCGCCCTCGTGTTCTCGAACGACGTGATGGCCGTCGCCGGCCTGCGCGCCCTGGCCGATGCCGGCGCACACGACGTCGCGGTCGTCAGCTGGGACGACTCGATGCTGTGCCAGTTCTCATACCCGACGGTCACGGCGCTCGAGCGGTACCCCGACCGCGCCGGGCGGCGCAGCGCCGCCATGCTTCTCGAACTGCTCGACGGCCGCAGCTGGAGCACCGCCGCGCCGAGCCCGAGCACCCTCGTCGTGCGCGAGACCAGCACGCCCGCGCCGCGGCCTTAGGGTCGAAGGGTGACTTCTGCTCCCGTTGCCGGCCGCCTCTCGGCGGGCGACCCCGCGCCCGCGTTCTCCCTTCCCGATGCCTCCGGAACCACCGTGTCGCTCGCCGACTTCGCCGGTCGCCACGTGATCGTCTACTTCTACCCGGCGGCGCTCACGCCCGCCTGCACGACGCAGGCCTGCGATTTCCGCGACGGGCTCGCGACGCTCACGGATGCCGGCTATGCGGTGCTCGGCATCTCGAAGGATCCCGTTGCGACGCTCGCGAAGTTCGCCGAGCAAGAGCACCTCAACTTCCCGGTGCTCTCCGACGAATCCCTCGAGGTGCACCGGGCCTACGGCGCCTGGGGCGAGAAGCAGCTGTACGGCAAGACCGTCACGGGGGTGCTGCGCTCGACCTTCGTCGTCGGGCCCGACGGAGCCCTCGAGCACGCCCTCTACAACGTGAAGGCGAAGGGGCACCTCGGCATGCTGACGAAGAAGCTCAAGCTCGCGTGATGGCGGGCGGGTTCGGCGCAGTCCGCCCCGCGGGTCGACTCGGCGCAGCCGAATGGAGACCTACGCCGCGTTCCCACGCAGCGCGCGTGTGACGCCCGGGGTCAGCACCAGCACGATTCCCGCGAGCCCGAGCGCGAGCAGCACGACCCCCTCGAGCGGCCCGGCGAGCAACCCCTGCAGAGCGCCGACGCCGACCACGAGCTGGATGATCTGCCACACGATCGTGAGGCCGCGCGACCAGCGCTTCTCGAGCCACACCCCGACGGCGGCGAGACCGACCCACAGGAATCCGATCACCAGGCACGCGATAAATGCGAAGCCGTCGGCTTCGACCTGAGCACCGTGCGTCGCGAACTGCACTATGGTGAGTGCGGTTGCACCGAGCACCAGCACCGCCTCGACGCCCAAGACCACCGCGAGCGCCGTCACGGCGCCGCGGGATCCCTTATCAGATGCGGGTTTCCGGCTGGTGTTCACAGTGTTATCCCACTCAAAACTCTTGATCTGGCTCTTGCCCCCATGGGAGGATACAGGGGTCCGGTTAATCGCTCACGGGGCTGTGGGCAGGTCAAAAATCCCCACGATCTTTCGGCCCTGATCCGGTCGTCATCACTGCCGACGAGGCGACAACCCGAATGCCTGCGTCTGCTTTCATGCAACAAAAGGAGCATCCCCATGGACTGGCGCGACAAGGCCGCATGTCTCACCGCTGACCCCGAGCTGTTCTTCCCGGTCGGCAACACGGGCCCTGCCGTCGACCAGATCGAGAAGGCCAAGCAGGTCTGCGGCCGTTGCCCCGTCACCGAGGTCTGCCTGCAGTACGCCCTTGAGACCGGCCAGGACTCGGGCGTCTGGGGCGGGCTGTCCGAAGACGAGCGCCGCGCACTCAAGCGCCGCGCCGCGCGCGCCCGCCGCTCGGCCTAGCGCGTACCGGCGCCCCGGCGGCCCAGCGCCGCTACCCTCACCCGGCGAGCGGCCCCGACGCCGTCACATGGCTACGCACGACACCTAGAACGCACGATTCCGCGTACGCGCGGGGTGCATCGGTACGCGCGAGCGTGCGGAATGCGCGCCGCGCCTACGGCCGTACGCACCCGGCGCGCCTCAGGCGCCGGCGGAACCGTTGGTCAGGAACCGCAGCGGGATCTCCACCGTCACCTCGGTGCCGGTGCCCATCATCGTGTGCCAGTCGATCGATCCGCCCAACTCGCCCTGAATGAGGGTGCGGACGATCTGCGTGCCGAGGCCCGCACCGACCTTGCCCTCGGGCAGGCCCGTGCCGTCGTCGACGATCTTCACCGTCAGCTGCTCCTCGCTGCGCTCGGCGATGATCTGAACCTCACCAGAGCGGTCGGCGAGGCCGTGCTCGACGGCGTTCGTCACGAGCTCGGTGAGTGCGAGCGCGAGAGGGGTCGCCGCCTCGCTCGGAAGCACCCCGAAGCGGCCCTTCTTCACGGGGCGCACCGAGGTGTTGTGCCCCGCCGCGACCTCGGCGACGAGCAGCAGCACGCGGTCGAACACGTCGTCGAAGTCGACGGCCTGCGCGAGTCCGGTCGACAGCGTGTCGTGCACGACCGCGATCGCGGCGACGCGGCGCTGCGCCTGGCCGAGCGCGTCTTTCGCCTCGTCGGAATGCGAGCGACGCGCCTGGATGCGCAGCAGAGAGGCCACCGTCTGCAGGTTGTTCTTGACGCGATGGTGGATCTCTCGGATCGTCGCGTCCTTCGTGATCAGCTCGCGCTCCTGATGGCGCATCTCGGTGACGTCGCGCACGAGCACGATCGCGCCGACGCGCTCGCCCCGGTTGCGGATGGGGATGGCGCGCAGCGAGACCGTCACCCCGCGCACGTCGATGTCGGTGCGCCACGGCGCCCGACCCGTCACCACCAGGGGCAGGGATTCGTCGAACGCGGTGTGCCCCGTGAGCAGCTGCGTCGTGACCTCGGCGAGCGACTCGCCCTCGAGCTCGTCGGTGAATCCGATGCGGTTGAATGCCGAGAGGGCGTTCGGGCTCGCGAAGGTCGTGATGCCCTCGACGTCGAGCCGGATGAGGCCGTCGGACGCGCGCGGTGCGCCACGACGCGGACCGCTCGGGGCGCCCAGGTCGGGGAAGTCGCCCGAGGCGATCATCGCGAACAGGTCGTTCGCGCAGTCGTTGAAGGTGAGCTCTTGGCGGCCGGGGGTGCGCGCCTCGCTCAGGTTCGTGTGGCGCGTGAGCACGGCGATCGGCGAATCGGTCGTCTTGGCGCTGCCTGCACCGAGGCGGCGCAGCACCGGCACGGCGCGCACGCGGGTCGGCGTCTCTTCGTACCACTCGGGGGCACTCGAATCGACGATCTGCCCCGTCTCGAACGCCTCGGTCACCTGTGTGCGCCACTCGGGGCGGATCTTCTGCCCGACGATGTCGCGGTAGAACAGCGTCGCCGCGCTCGATGGGCGCGAGTGCGCGACGGCGATGAACCCGTCTTCGGTGGGAACCCACAGCACGATGTCGGCGAAGGCGAGATCGGCGAGCAGCTGGGCGTCGCCCACGAGCATGTGCATCCACTCGATGTCCTCGGGGGTGGAGCGCCCGTGGGCGATGACGAGGTCACTGAGGGTCGACACCCGACAATTCTATGGTCGGCCGCGACGCGGCCACCGGGGCCGGCAGAGAGGCTCGCGCATGCTTCGAGCGGATGCCTCGACGGCGGCTCGGCTGAGGGGTCGCCGGCAGACCGAGCAGCGCATCGTGCACGAATCCACGAATCTCCTCGCGCGCTGCGGAGCGCGGAGCCGCGATCGCAAGCGGCGCCGCCGCCAGCATCGCAGCGTCGAAGGCCGGCGCATCGTCGGGGATGAGCGCCGCGGGGGCGATGCCGCCGAAGCGCTGCAGGGCCCCGCTCACCTGCCCGGCGGGGTTCCCACCCAGAACGGAGGCGCGCAGCCGGTTCACGACGAGACGGTGGCGGGCGCCCGGGGCTGCGGCCACGGCATCCGCCCAGCCGCGCAACAGCCGCGACAGCCCGAGTGGGTCCGCGAGCCCGACGGCGACGAGCTGCGTCGCGTGCTCGAGCACGGTCAGGGTCGCCGCATTGCGCCGCGGGGCGAACAGATCGCTCGCGATCTCTTCGTCGGCCTCGAGGTTGAAGCCGACGTCGACGACGACGTGGTCGAACCAGCCCGCGGCCGCGTCGACGACGCGCCCCACCCGCTCGCTGCCGAGCTCGGGCCAGCGGCTCGCCCGGGCGATGCCGGTGAGCACGGCGAGCGCGCCCGGCGGCATCGGCACGTACTGCGCGACGCGGTCGAACTCTGCCCGGGTGAGGGCGTCGTTCCCGGCGAGGCGGCACGCGGCGGCGAAGCCCGGCGTCTCGTCGAGCAGTCCGAGCCATGGTGCGACGGCGCCCCCGTAGCTGTCGGCATCGATGAGCGCGACACTGCCGCCGAGCAGAGCCAGCTCGGCCGCGACCGAG
>NZ_JBLRDT010000076.1:0-12156 GCF_057512245.1 Gryllotalpicola sp. CP2-P1 | reverse complement strand
CCCTCATCGCGCACGAGCTGTGCGCGGCCCCCACACATCTCTCAAAAGGAACTTGTACGAATTACCGCGTTTCGGCCGATTCGGACAGAGGCGAAAACAAGAACGTGCACCCCTCGCGCGCTGCCCGCGGGAACGCATAGTTCAGACGGCGAACAATCCCGCGTATAGTTCAGACCATGAACAGTCACGCAGCCGAGCGAGCGGACGCCTCACTCGAGGCCGCCGTCGACGCCGTCGCGCGTCTCGCCCGCATGCTCGAGCGCTCCGCAGCGCCGCTCAGCCTCGCCGACTTCCGGGTGCTCAGCGCGCTCGACGCCGGCGAGGACCGCGCGAGCCGCCTCGCCGAGCGGCTCGCCGTCGGCAAGCCGGCCATCAGCGCCACGGTCGATTCGCTCACGAAGCGCGGGCTCGTCACGCGCGCGAAGGTCGACGGCGACCAGCGCGCCCTGGCGCTCGCGCTCACGGCCGCGGGAGAGGCGCAGGTGCGTGAGGCCAAGGCGCGCCTCGCAGAGCGCGTGGGGGCGATCGCCTCTCTGATGAACGAGCCCGGCGCAGGCATCCGCGCCCTCGCAGAGCTCGGTGACGCGATCGAGCGCCATCACGCCGCCCAGCAGGCGACGCGGCGGGCAGAGCTGAAGGCGGCCGAATGACCCGCGCGACGGCGTCGGCCGGCGATTCCCCGCAGCAGATCAACTGGGTGGCGCGGCTGTGGTCCTACGTGCTGCGCCACCGCACGGGCCTCTACCTCGCGCTCGGCGCCGCCCTGCTCGGCAGCGGAGCACAGGTGCTCACGCCGCTCGTGGCCCGGCAGATCGTCGACACGGTCATCGGCCACCACCAGGGCAGCCTCTGGGTCTGGCTCGCCGCGCTCATCGCGCTCGCCGCGGCCACCTTCTTCTTCAACCGGCTGCGGCGCTACCGCGGCGGCAAGGTCGCGCTCGAGGTGCAGAACGACCTGCGCAACGACATGCACGACCACCTGCAGTCGATGGACTTCACCAATCTCGACCGCATGCCGACGGGGCAGCTCGTCGCCCGCGCGAACTCCGACTCGGGGCTCGTCATGATGCTGCTCAACTTCCTTCCGATCGTCAGCGGCAATGTCGTGCTGCTCGTGCTGTCGCTCGTCGTGATGTTCGTGCTCTCGCCGCTGCTGGCCCTCGTGGGCCTTGCTCTGATCCCGGCGCTCGTCGTCGTGAGCTACCGGATGCGCTCGCGCGTGTTCCCCGCCACGTGGGACGCGCAGCAGAAGGAGGGCGAGCTCGTTCAGATCGTCGACGAGGACACCGGCGGCGTGCGCGTCGTCAAGGCGTTCGGGCAGGAGCGCCGCGAGCTGAAGAGGCTGACGGATTCCGCAACCAGGCTCTACGGCTCGCAGATGCGGTCGACGCGCATCCAGTCCCGCTTCCAGCCGCTGCTCGAGTCGATCCCGGCGTTCGGTCAGGTCGGCATCCTGGCGCTCGGCGGCATCCTCGCCCTGCACGGCAGCATCACGCTGGGAACGTTCCTCGCCTTCTCGACCTACGTCGCGCAGATGCTCGCGCCCGCCCGCCAGCTCGCCGGCATGCTCGCCATCGCGCAGCAGGCCCGCGCGGGCGTCGAGCGCATCGCCCAGCTGCTCGACACGCCGCCCGCGATCGCGGACGCCCCCGGAGCGACCCCGCTCGGAACGCCTGCCCGAGGCGAGATCGAGTTCGACGACGTGCACTTCTCGTACGAGCAGGACCGCCGTGCGGGCGAGCACGAGACGCTCACGGGCTTCTCGTTGCGCGTCGCGGCGGGCGAGCGCGTGGCGCTCGTCGGCGCGAGTGGCTCGGGCAAGTCGACCGCGGCGATGCTCATCCCGCGCTTCTACGACCCCGTCAGTTCCTCGGGAAACGCGGCCGGCACCGTGCGCGTCGACGGCATCGATGTGCGCCGTCTCACGCTGCACTCGCTGCGCTCGCAGATCGGGGTCGTCTTCGAAGAGAGCTTCCTGTTCAGCGACACGGTGCGCGCCAACATCGCGTACGGCCGGCCCGAGGCATCCGATGACGAGATCGAGCGCGCCGCGCGGCTCGCGCAAGCCGACGGGTTCATCGATCGGCTGCCCAAGAAATACGACACGGTCGTCGGCGAGCGCGGCCTGTCGCTCTCGGGCGGCCAGCGGCAGCGCGTCGCGCTCGCGCGGGCGATCCTCGCGGACCCGCGCATCCTGATCCTCGACGACGCGACCAGCGCGATCGACGCCCGCACGGAGGAGGCCATTCACGATGGGCTGCGCGACGTCATGGCCGACCGCACGGTCGTGCTGATCGCGCACCGGCAGTCGACCCTGCACCTCGCCGACCGGGTCGTGCTCGTCGACGGCGGCCGCGTCGTCGACGAGGGCGGCCACGACGAGCTGATGGAGCGCAATGCGGCCTACCGCGCGCTGCTCTCGGGCATGGAGGACGGCGAGGCGCCCGCCGGGGGCGCCGCCGCGACCGGCGATGTCGACGCCGTCGCCGCCTACTCCGGCAGGGTGACGGCGGCAGCGTGGCGTCGGGGCGACGCGGATGCCGCCGGCCGCGGTGCCGCTGCTGGCGCTGCGCGCGTGCCCGCCGCGCCCAGCCTCGGCCCCGGCCTCGGCGGCACCGGCGGGGGCGGCATGATGCGCCGCGGCCTCGCCGCCACCCCCGAGCTGATCGCCCGCGTCGACAAGCTACCGCCCGTGAAGGACGTCCCAGAGGTCGACATCGACCGCGAGGGCGCCCACAGGCCGCACTTCTCGCTGCGCTCCCTGCTCGCCGACTACCGCCGGCCGCTGCTGCTCGGGCTGCTGCTCGTGGTGATCGACGCCGTCGCGGGGCTCGTCGGCCCCGTGCTGGTCAAGAGCGGAATCGACGAGGGGGTGGTCACCGGGTCGACGTACGCCGTGCTCGGGGCATCCGCCCTGTTCCTCCTCGTCACGCTCGTCGACCTCTTCGACCAGATCGCCGAGACCTTCGTGATGGGCCGCACCGCGCAGCGCGTCATGCTCTCGCTGCGCGTGCGCATCTTCGCCCAGCTGCAGCGGCTGTCGCTCGACTACTACGAGCGCGAGATGGCGGGCCGCATCATGACCCGCATGACGACCGACATCGACCAGTTCGAGCAGCTGGTGCAGAACGGCCTGCTCGCGGCGCTCGTGTCGTTCGTGACCTTCGTCGGCGTGGGGGTCGCGATCCTCATCGTGAACCCGCTGCTCGGCGGCGCGGTGCTGCTGGTCATCATTCCGCTCGCGTTCGCGACCGTGGCGTTCCGACGCCGCGCCGCGGTGCTCTACGACCAGGCGCGCGACCGCATCGCGGCGGTGAACGCCGACTTCCAGGAAAGCCTGTCGGGGGTGCACGAGGCGCAGGCGTTCGTGCACGAGGCCGCGACGAAGCGGCAGTTCCACGCGCTCGGCGACTCGTTCCTCGAGGCGCGCGTCGCCGCGCAGAAGCTGGTCGCGACCTACTTCCCCTTCGTGGCCTTCCTGTCGTCGGTGGCCGACGCGATCGTGCTGGGGCTCGGCGCCTGGCTCATCCTGAACGGGCACCTCACGACGGGAGCCCTGATCGCCTTCCTGCTCTATGTCGACATGTTCTTCTCGCCGATCCAGCAGCTCTCGCAGGTGTTCGACGCGTGGCAGCAGACGACGATCTCGGTGCGCCGCATCTCCGAGCTGATGGCGCTGAAGAGCCTCACGCCCGCCGCCGCCGAGCCGCTCGTGCCGGGCCGACTCACGGGCGCGATCACGCTCGACGACGTGCACTTCGCCTACCCGGCGGTCACGGCACGCCCCGGCGCGCAGGAGCGCGGGCCCCGGGATGCCCGCGGCCTCGAGCCGGTCGAGGTCGCGCCGACCACGCCGCCCGAGGCGCTGCGGGGCATCCGCCTCGACATCGCCGCGGGCGAGACGATCGCGCTCGTCGGCGAGACGGGCGCTGGGAAGTCCACCGTGATGAAGCTGCTCGCGCGCTTCTACGACGTCGACCGGGGCGCGGTCCGCGTCGACGGCCACGATGTGCGCACACTCGACCTCGCCGCGTATCGCGCGCAGCTCGGCTATGTGCCGCAGGAGGCGTTCCTGTTCACCGGAACGGTGCGTGACAACATCGCGTACGGCAGGCCGGAGGCGACGGATGTCGAGGTCGAGGCCGCCGCCCGCGCGGTCGGCGCGCACGAGTTCATCGCCGCGCTGCCGCACGGCTATCTGCAGCCCATCTCCGAGCGGGGGCGGTCGCTGTCGGCAGGGCAGCGGCAGCTAATCGCGCTCGCGCGGGCGCAGCTCGTCGACCCGGCGATCCTGCTGCTCGACGAAGCGACGTCGAACCTCGACCTGGCCGCCGAGGCGCGGGTCACCGCCGCGATGGACCGCGTGGCGGCCGGTCGCACGACCGTGCTGATCGCGCACCGGCTGCAGACGGCCAAGACCGCGGATCGGATCGTGGTGCTCGGCGGCGGCGGTGTGCTCGAGGTCGGCTCGCACGACGAGCTGCTCGACGCGGGCGGCCACTACGCCGAGATGTGGCGGGCGTTCGAGCTCGCGTCGCAGCGCGCGGCGTAGCGCCGCCGTCCCGCCCGCCGGTCGCTGGTCGAGTAGCCCGCGCGAAGCCGGGCGTATCGAGACCCTCTCCTGGCGAGGAAGGGGTCTCGATGCGGTCGCAGAGCGAGCTACTCGACCAGCGTGCACGTCTGCGGCAGGATCGGAAGCGGTGACACCGCACATCGTGATCACACTGGCGACCATCGTGCTCGCGATGGTGCTCTTCGTGTGGAACCGGGTCCCCGCGGTCATCGTCGCGGTCGGGGCGGCACTCGTGCTCTTCCTCACGGGCGTGCTCACCATGCGCGAGACACTGAGCGGCTTCGGCGACCCGGTGGTCGTCCTGCTCGTGTCCCTCTTCTCGATCGCCGTGGCGCTCGAGGAATCCGGAGTCGCGGCATGGGCCGGTCAGCTGCTGCTCCGGCACGCGGGCGGCAGCCCGACCATGAGGCTCGTGGCGATCATGGCCATCGGGGCCGTGCTCAGCCCGCTGATGGGCATGAACGGGGCCGTCGTCGCGATGGTGCCGATCGTCGCGGGCATCGCCGCGCGCACGGCGACGGCGCCCTCCAAGCTGATGATCCCGCTGGCGTTCGCGTGCACGGCGGGCGCGAACCTGAGCCTGCTCGGCAGCCCGGTGAACGTCGTCGCGGCCGAGAAGATCGACACGGCGGGCGCGGGCCCGTTCGGCTTCTTCGCGTGGGCCCTCGTCGGCGTCCCGCAGGTGGTCGGCACCATCGTCATCGTCGTGCTGCTCGGCAGGCGGCTGCTGCCCGAGCGCCGGCCGGTGGTCGGCGATCAGATGTTGCCGGATGCCTCGAGCGGCGCTCTTCCCGACCAGGAATCCCCGCCCCCGTCGTCGCTCTCGGCCCGCGCGCCTACCTGGCGCTCGCCGTGCTCGCCCTGCTCATCGGCCTGCTCGCGTTCAACGTGGTGCCCGCGGCGATCGCGGCGGCGATCTGCGCCGTGCTCATGGTGCTGCTGCGGGTCGTCACGGTGCCGCGGCTCGTGGCGGGCGTCGACTGGAGCACCTGCATCCTCATCGGCGCGATGATCGCGCCCGCGGTCGCGATGTCGAAGACGGGTGCCGCCGGCCTTCTCGGCGACCAGGTGGTCACGGGCATCGGCGGCCTGGGGCCCTACGCGGTCTTCATCGGGCTGTTCCTCGTCACAGGGGTGCTCAGCCAGTTCATCTCGAACACCTCGTCGGCGCTGGTGATGCTGCCGATCGCCGTCGCCACCGCGACCGACCTGCACGTCGCGACGTTGCCGATGATCCTCGGCGTCGCCCTCGGGGCGAGCACCTCGTTCGTGATGCCCTTCGCGAATGCCGTCACGCTCTCGGTCTACGGGCCGGGCGGCTACCGCTTCGGCGACTTCTGGCGACTCGGCTCGATCGTGTCGGCGTGGTCGTTCGTGGTCGCGGTCGCCCTCGTGCCGGTGCTCTGGCCGTTCTGATCGCGTTAGGGTTCCCGGCCGCCCCGTGAGGATTTCGTTAGGGAGCCGGATGCCGCGCGCCCGCGGGTCTTCACTCGTCACTCGTGGACATTTTGTGGATCCTGGGCATCATCGCCCTGGCCGTCGTCGTGGCGCTCGCCGCCAAGAGGGTCGAGAAGCTGTGATCTTCTTCGACATCGTGGCGGCGGCCCTCGCCATCGCCTCTCTCGCGTACCTCGTGTACGCCCTTCTGAAGCCGGAGAAGTTGTGAATCTCTGGCTCTTTCTCGCACAGTTCGCCACACTCGCCGTCATCCTCGGGCTCGTCTATCGCCCGCTCGGCGACTACATGGCGCACACCTTCACGACGACGCGCGACCTCGGGCTCGAGCGCGGCTTCTACCGCCTGATCGGGGTCCGATCGGATGCCGCGCAGAGCTGGCCCGCCTATCTGCGCGGCGTGCTCGCCTTCTCGGTCGTCGGGGTGTTCTTCGTCTACATCCTGCAGCGGGTGCAGGAATGGCTGCCGTATGCGCTCGGCCTGCCGAACGTGCCGCCCGGGCTCGCCTTCAACACGGCGATCTCGTTCGTGACCAACACGAACTGGCAGTCGTACTCGCCTGAGCTCACCCTCGGCTACACGGTGCAGTTCGCCGGGCTCGCCGTGCAGAACTTCGTCTCGGCCGCGGTCGGCATCGCCGTGGCGATCGCGCTCGTGCGCGGCTTCGCGCTGCGGAAGTCGGGCACCATCGGCAACTTCTGGGTCGACCTCACCCGCAGCGTGACCCGCATCCTGCTGCCGATCGCCATCGTCGGAAGCGTCGTGCTGATCGCCGGCGGCGTCATCCAGAACTTCAACCAGGTGGAGACGGTGCACACCATCGCGGGCGGCGTGCAGCACCTGCCCGGCGGCCCGACCGCCTCGCAGGAGGTCATCAAAGAGCTCGGCACCAACGGCGGCGGGTTCTTCAACATGAACTCCGCTCACCCGTTCGAGAACCCGACGGCGTGGACGAGCCTCTTCGAGGTCTTCCTGATGCTCCTCATCCCGTTCGCCCTGCCGCGCACCTTCGGCCGGATCGTCGGCGACAACCGCCAGGGCTACGCGATCCTCGCCGCCATGGGCGTGCTGTTCACGGCATCCCTCGTCGCCGGAACGCTGTTCGAGCTGCACGGCGGCGGTGACAGCGCGATCGCCGCGGCCGGCGGCGCCATGGAGGGGAAGGAGCAGCGCCTCGGCATCATCGGCTCGCTGCTCTTCGACACCACCGGCACCAGCACCTCGACCGGAGCGGTCGCGTCGATGCACGACAGCATGACGAGCTTCGGCGGCATGATGATGATCATCAACATGATGCTCGGCGAGGTCTCGCCGGGCGGGGTGGGCACCGGCCTCTACGGCATGCTCGTCATGGCGATCGTCGCCGTGTTCCTCGCCGGCCTGATGATCGGCCGCACGCCCGAGTACCTCGGCAAGAAGATCGGCGCCCGCGAGATCAAGCTCGCCTCGCTGTACTTCCTCACCACGCCGACCCTCGTGCTCGTCGGTCTCGCGCTCAGCTTCGCGATCCCGCCGATCACGCACGACCTCGAGCACACGAGCATGTGGAACCCGGGCCAGCACGGCTACAGCGAGGTGCTCTACGCCTTCACCTCGGCGGCGAACAACAACGGCTCGGCCTTCGCCGGCATCACGGCCAACACCCCGTGGCTGAACGCATCTCTCGGCGCGGCCATGTTCCTCGGGCGGCTGCTGCCGATCGCCTTCGTGCTCGCGCTCGCCGGCTCGCTCGCCGCTCAAGACAGGATCCCGGTGACCACCGCAACGCTGCCCACGCACCGCCCGCAGTTCGTCGGGCTGCTCATCGGCACCGTGCTGCTCGTCTCCGCACTCACCTACTTCCCCGTGCTCGCGCTCGGACCCATCGCAGAAGGACTGCACTGATGACCACCGTTCCCGCTCGCGCCCAGGCGGGCGCGTTCAACCCGCGACAGCTCTGGACGAGCCTGCCCGAGGCCCTGCGCAAGATGTATCCGCGGGCCCTGTGGCACAACCCCGTCATGTTCATCGTCGAGGTCGGTGCCGCGCTCACCACGGTGCTCGCCGTCTTCCTGCAGTTCTTCGCCCACCCGGCTGCCGCCGCCGAGAACGCCTTCACGTGGTGGATCGCGGTCTGGCTGTGGCTGACCGTGCTGTTCGCGACGCTCGCCGAGGCCGTCGCGGAAGGCCGCGGCAAGGCGCAGGCGGCGACGCTGCGCAAGACGCGCACGACGACGCTCGCCAACCGCGTGCTGGGCTATGACCCGAACGCGGATGCCTTGGCCGAAGCGGCCCGCACCGAGTCGGTCGCCTCGGCCGAGCTCACGCTGAACGACATCGTCGTGGTGACCGCCGGCGAGCTGATCCCCGGCGACGGCGACATCGTCGCGGGGATAGCCTCTGTCGACGAATCCGCCATCACGGGCGAGTCCGCGCCCGTCGTGCGCGAGTCGGGCGGCGACCGCAGCGCCGTCACCGGCGGCACGCGCGTGCTCTCCGACCGCATCGTGGTGAAGATCACCTCGAAGCCGGGTGAGACCTTCGTCGATCGCATGATCGCGCTCGTCGAGGGCGCCGCGCGGCAGAAGACGCCGAACGAGATCGCGCTCAACATCCTGCTCGCGAGCCTCACGATCATCTTCGTGGTCGTCGTGCTCGCGCTCGGGCCGACGGCCGGCTTCGCGAAGGCCGCGCCGACGGTCACCGTGCTGGTCGCGCTGCTCGTCTGCCTCATCCCCACCACGATCGGCGCGCTGCTGTCGGCGATCGGCATCGCCGGCATGGACCGCCTCGTGCAGCACAACGTGCTCGCCATGTCGGGCCGCGCGGTCGAGGCGGCCGGCGACGTGAACACCCTGCTGCTCGACAAGACCGGAACGATCACCTACGGCAACCGGCAGGCGGCCGAGTTCCGCGCGGTGACGGGCGCCGACACCGCTGAGCTGATCGAGGCCGCCGCTCGCGCCTCCGTCGCCGACCCGACGCCGGAAGGGCAGTCGGTGGTCGTGCTCGCCGCGAAGCTCTCTCGGCGGGAAGACGGTCTCGATACGGTCGCAGAGCGACCTACTCGACCGGCGGAGGGCGGGAGCGCTGCCGGAACCGTCGTGCCGTTCACCGCGCAGACGCGCATGAGCGGTGTCGACCGGCCCGACGGCAGGCAGCTGCGCAAGGGCGCCCCGAGCGCCGTGCTGGCCTGGGTCGCCGAGAGCGCAACGGGGCCGGAGTTCGCCGAGGCGCGCGCCGACCTCGAGTCGCAGGTCGCCCACATCTCGGGCCTCGGCGGCACCCCGCTCGCGGTCGCAGAGCGGGCCGCCGACGGCACCGCCCGCCTGCTCGGCACCATCTACCTGAAGGACGTCGTCAAGGCCGGGCTCAAAGAGCGCTTCGCCGACCTGCGCCGCATGGGCATCCGCACGGTCATGGTGACGGGCGACAACCCCGTGACGGCATCCGTCATCGCGAAGGAGGCGGGCGTCGACGACGTCCTCGCCGAGGCGACGCCGGAAGACAAGTTGGCGCTCATCAGGCGCGAGCAGGGCGGCGGCAAGCTCGTCGCCATGACGGGCGACGGCACGAACGACGCCCCCGCGCTCGCGCAGGCCGACGTCGGCGTGGCGATGAACACGGGCACGAGCGCCGCGAAAGAGGCCGGCAACATGGTCGACCTCGACAGCGACCCGACGAAGCTCATCGACATCGTCACGATCGGCAAGCAGCTGCTCATCACGCGCGGCGCGCTCACCACGTTCTCGATCGCCAACGACGTGGCGAAGTACTTCGCCATCATCCCGGCCATGTTCGTCGCGGTGTTCCCCGGCATGCAGGCGCTCAACGTCATGCACCTGCACTCGTCGGACTCGGCGATCCTCTCGGCGGTGATCTTCAACGCGCTCGTCATCGTGGCGCTGATCCCGCTGGCGCTGCGCGGTGTGCGCTACCGCCCCTCGACGGTCTCGACGCTGCTCGGCCGCAACCTGCTGATCTACGGCGTCGGCGGCATCATCGCGCCGTTCATCGGCATCAAGCTGATCGACCTGCTGATCAGCCTCATCCCCGGGTTCTGAGCACCCCTTTCAAGGAGAACTGACAATGCCTTCCACCACGCGCGCCGCGATGCGCCAGTACGGGGTGGCGATCCGCGCGATGATCGTGCTGACCGTCGGCCTCGGCATCGCCTACCCGCTCGTCATCACCGCGGTCGGCCAGCTCGGCTTCCACAGCCAGGCGAACGGCTCGAAGATCGAGACGGATGCCGGCACCGTCGGCTCCGCGCTGATCGGCCAGTCCTTCACCGACGCACACGGAAAGCCGCTCACGCAGTGGTTCCAGTCGCGGCCGTCGGCGGCGACCTCGGATTCCGCGCCGAACGGCTACGACGCCAACGCCTCGCTCGGCTCGAACTGGGGCCCGAACAACCCGGACCTCGTCGCAGCCATCGAGCACCGCAAGAAGGTCATCGAGCAGACCTACGGGGTCACGGCGGCCGAGATCCCGGCCGACGCGCTGACCGCCTCGGGCTCCGGCCTCGACCCCGACATCTCGGTCGCCTACGCAGAGCTGCAGGTCGCGAAGGTCGCCGCGACGCGCGGCCTCGATGAGGCATCCGTTCGCACGCTCGTCGACCGGAACACGCACGGGCGCGATCTCGGCTACCTCGGCCAGCCCTACGTGAATGTCGTCCGGTTGAACCTCGAGCTGTCCAAGATGGATCCAGCGGGAAACAGATAGGGGTCACGCGATGGGCAGGGGCAGGTTGCGCGTGCTGCTCGGCGCTGCGCCGGGAGTCGGCAAGACCTACGCCATGCTCGAAGAGGGTCGGCGCCTGAAGGCGGAGGGCAAGGACGTCGTCGTCGCGGTCGTGGAGACCCACGACCGCGCGGCGACGGCCGCCATGCTCGAGGGGCTCGAGGTCGCCCCGCGTCGGGTGATCGACCACCGCGGGGTCGAGCTCACCGACCTCGACCTCGAGGCCGTGCTCGAGCGGCATCCCGACATCGCGCTCGTCGACGAGCTCGCGCACACGAACGCGCCGGGCATGGAGCACGAGAAGCGCTGGCAGGACGTCGAGGTGCTGCTGGATGCCGGCATCTCGGTGTTCACGACGGTGAACATCCAGCACATCCAGTCCCTCAACGATGTGGTCGAGCAGATCACGGGCATCGTGCAGCGCGAGACGATCCCCGATGCCGTGCTGCGCGCCGCCGATCAGATCGAGGTCGTCGACCTGGCTCCGCAGGCGCTGCGCGACCGCCTCGCGGAAGGACTCGTCTACCCGGCCACGCGCATCGATGCGGCCCTGTCCAACTACTTCCGCCTCGGCAACCTCACCGCGCTGCGCGAGCTCGCCCTGCTGTGGCTCGCCGACGAGGTCGACACGGCGCTACAGGCCTACCGGGCCGAGCACGGCATCGACTCCAAGTGGGAGGCGCGGGAGCGCGTCGTGGTCGCGCTCACCGGGGGTCCAGAGGGCGAGACGCTGATCAGGCGTGGCGCCCGCATCGCCGCCCGCGCGGCCGGCGGCGAGCTGATCGCCGTGCACGTCACGGGGCAGGAGGGGCTGCGCGAGGCGCACCCCGGTGCGCTCGCCGCGCAGCGCGCTCTCGTCGAGAAGCTCGGCGGCTCGTACCACCAGGTCGTGGGCGACGACGTGCCGCGGGCCCTCGCCGACTTCGCGCGGGCGTCGAACGCGACGCAGCTGGTGATCGGCGTCTCGCGCCGCGGCCGGCTGCTCGCGTTCCTCACCGGCCAGGGCGTCGGCCAGACCGTCATCCGCGAATCCGGTGACATCGACGTGCACATCGTCACCCACCAGGCGGCGGGCACGCACGCGCTCGTCCTTCCGAAGGCGCGCGGGGCGCTGACGACCCGACGCATGGTGCTCGGGTTCGTCCTCGCCGTCGTCCTCGGTCCGGCGCTCACCGCGTCGCTGTGGTATCTGCGCACACCCGAGGCGCTGACGAGCGACACCCTCGGCTTCCAGCTGCTGGTCGTCATTGTCGCGCTGGTCGGCGGAATCTGGCCGGCCCTGTTCGCCGCCGTGCTGTCGGGCCTGACCCTCGACTACTTCTTCGTGCAGCCGTACTACACGATCACGATCGCCGAGCCGCTGCACCTGCTCGCGCTGCTGCTCTACGTGATCAGCGCCGCGC
>NZ_JBLRDT010000075.1:0-12317 GCF_057512245.1 Gryllotalpicola sp. CP2-P1 | reverse complement strand
CGCCCGGCATGCGGCGGTCTCGCCACGCACGTTCTCGCGCCGCTTCGTCGAGGACACCGGCTACACGCCGATGCAGTGGGTCATGCGAGTGCGCATCGATGTCGCTCGAGAGCTGCTCGAGCGTTCCGAGCAGAGCATCGAGCAGATCGCCGCCGGGGTCGGGCTCGGCACGGCCGCGAACCTGCGGCTGCACTTCCAGCGCATCCTCGGCACGACGCCGAGCGAGTACCGGCGCACGTTCGCGCGCGGCGAGTGAGTTTGGCGCGATTCTTGCGCACCTTGGCGTCCGCGCCTATGCCGCGGCCGCGCGTGCCGTTCGAGGGTGGATTCCGTAACGGAAAGGAACCACCCCATGACCCGCATCGCCATCAACGGATTCGGACGCATCGGCCGCAACGTGCTGCGCGCCCTGCTCGAGCGCGACTCGTCCCTCGAGGTCGTCGCCGTCAACGACCTGACCGAGCCCGCGGCCCTCGCCCGCCTGCTCGCGTTCGACTCCACCGCCGGGCGCCTCGGCCGCCCCGTTTCCGTGGACGGGGACACCCTCGTGGTCGACGGTCACCGCATCCGGGTCACGGCCGAGCGTGAGCCGGCGCAGCTGCCGTGGGCGGAACTCGGCGTCGACATCGTGCTCGAGTCGACCGGGCGCTTCACCTCGGCCGCCGCTGCGCGTGCGCACCTCGAGGCCGGCGCCGCGCGCGTGCTCGTGAGCGCCCCCTCCGACGGCGCCGACGTCACGCTCGCCTATGGCGTGAACACCTCGGCATATGACCCCGCCGCGCACACGATCATCTCGAACGCGTCGTGCACGACGAACGCCCTGGCGCCTCTGGCCGCGGTGCTCGACGAACTCGCGGGTATCGAGCACGGCTTCATGACCACCGTGCACGCCTACACGCAGGAGCAGAATCTGCAGGACGGCCCGCACCGCGATGCCCGCCGGGCACGTGCCGCCGGCGTCAACATCGTTCCGACGACGACCGGTGCGGCGAAGGCGATCGGCCTGGTGCTCCCCCAGCTCGACGGCAAGCTCTCGGGCGACTCGATCCGCGTTCCCGTTCCTGTCGGCTCGATCGTCGAGCTCAACACCACGGTCGCCCGCGAGGTCACCCGTGACGAGGTGCTCGCCGCCTACCGCGCGGCGGCCGATGGGCCGCTCGCCGGCATCCTCGAGTATTCGGAGGACGCGCTGGTCTCGTCCGACATCGTCGGCGATCCGGCATCCTCGATCTTCGACTCGGCCCTCACCCGCGTCGACGGGCGCAACGTCAAGGTCGTCGCCTGGTACGACAACGAGTGGGGATTCTCGAACCGCGTCGTCGACACGCTCGAGCTGCTCGCCCGCGACTGAGCGGGTTCAGCGCCGTCTGATGATGCGCTTCAGCTTCTCCCACCGGGTGGCGATGTCGCGCTCGTTGCCGTGGTCGGTCGGCCGATAGTACTCGGCGTTCTTCAGCGAGTCGGGCAGGTACTGCTGCGTGACCACGCCGAGCTCGGCGTCGTGCGGGTACACGTAGCCCTTGCCGTGCCCGAGCTTCTTCGCGCCCGCGTAGTGCGCGTCGCGGAGATGCTTGGGCACGCGGCCGGCCTTGCCCGCCCGCACGTCGGCGAGCGCCGCGTCGAGCGCCATGTAGCTCGCGTTCGACTTCGGCGCGGTGGCCAGGTGCACGGTGGCCTGCGCGAGCGGGATGCGCCCCTCGGGCATCCCGATGTATTGCACGGCATCGGCGGCAGCGACGGCGACGCCGAGCGCCGTCGGGTCGGCCATGCCGATGTCTTCAGAGGCCGAGACGATGAGCCGGCGGGCGATGAACCGGGGGTCCTCGCCCGCCTCGATCATGCGGGCGAGATAGTGCAGCGCCGCGTCGGCGTCTGAGCCCCGGATCGACTTGATGAATGCGCTGATGACGTCGTAGTGCTCGTCGCCCTGCCGGTCATAGCGCAGCAGCGCCCGGTCGACCGCGCGTGAGACCTGCTCGGCCGTGATCGTCGTCTGCTGCTCGCTGTCGGCGGTGATGGATGCCGCCTCGAGCGCGGTCAGCGCCCGGCGGGCATCGCCCGACGAGAGCTGAATGATCGCGGTGCGCGCCTCGGCCTCGAGCTCGAAGCGGCCGCCCAGCCCGCGGGGATCGGCGACCGCGCGATCGATGAGCGTCGCCAGATCGTCTTCCGTGAGGGTCTCGAGAGTCAGCAGCAGCGAGCGCGAGAGCAGCGGCGAGATGACGGAGAACGACGGATTCTCGGTCGTGGCGGCCACGAGGATGACCCACCCGTTCTCGACGCCCGGCAGCAGCGCGTCCTGCTGGGCTTTGGTGAAGCGGTGGATCTCGTCAAGGAAGAGGACCGTCGAGATGCCGTAGAGGTCGCGGTTCGACAGCGCCTCGTCCATCACCTGGCGCACGTCCTTCACGCCGGCGGTCACGGCAGAGAGCTCGACGAAGCGGCGGCCGGACGAGTGCGCGATGACCTGGGCGAGGGTCGTCTTCCCTGTGCCGGGCGGACCCCAGAGGATCACCGAGACAGAACCGCGCTCGCCCGTCTTGTCGTTCGCGAGCGCGACGAGCGGTGAGCCGGGCGTGAGCAGGTGTCGCTGGCCGGCAACCTCGTCGAGGCTCTTCGGCCGCATGCGCACAGCGAGCGGAACCGCGCCGCTGCGCAGCCCCACCCGTGCATCAGTCATAGAACAAGCTTACGAGACTGCCCCGACATCGGCCGGTTCATGCATGGGAGGCCAAGCGGCCGCCCGTCCCCCATCTTGGCCGTTTGCCCCGCGATCTCGGCGCCGAAGGCGGCGACGCGCCTCGGGGGCACGGCGCGAGCTCGGGGCCGGCATCCATCGCCCGCATTGATTTCGACCCTCATAAGGCCACCCGATAAAGTGCGCGGGTGGCCCCCTCGAAGAACGACCGCGAAGCCCGCATCGCCCGCGAGCGTCTGCGTGCCTATCAGGCCAGGCAGACCGTTCACGAGACAGGCAGGAAGCGGCGCCGTCGCGACAACCTGATCGCCGGAATCGCGATCGTCGTCGTGGCGGCGGCCGCGATCGCGGCACAGCTGGCGTACTTCGGCGTCGGCCCCGGCAAGCCGGAGGCGAAGCCCACGTCGACGGCGACGGCCTCGCCCACCCCGACGCCGACCGCGACGGGCATCGCCCCCGACAAGTCCGTCGCTGAGAACCGCGACTGGACGGGGACTCTCACGCTCAACAAGAGCATTCCGCTCGGGGTCACCATCGACGGCAAAGCGGCGCCGCAGGCTGCCGCGGCCGTCATCAGCCTTGCGAAGACGAACTTCTACACCGGAACCGTGTGCCACCGCCTGACCACCGGCGCGACCTTCAAAGTGCTGCAGTGCGGCGGCGCGAAGACCGTCGCCGACGGGCCCACCGGCGGCCCCGGCTTCAGCTTCGGGCCGATCGAGAACGCCCCGGCGGTGACGACAGGGTCCAAAACCACGGACAACCCGTACGGCTCGGCGGAGTACAAGAAGGGCGTCATCGCGATGGCGCGCCAGGGCGACAACGCGAACAGCAACGGCAGCCAGTTCTTCCTCGTCTACGGCGACACGAGCATCCCGAATGACTCGGCGGGCGGCTACACCGTGGTCGGCCAGGTCACGAGCGGGCTCGACAAGCTCATCTCGACGGTGACCGCCAAGGGCACCTCGGACGGCTCTCAGGACGGCGCCCCGAAGGTCGCCACCACCATCACCGGATTCACGCTCAAGTAGATCGTCACGCCCCGCGTGGGGTGCAATAGGCTGGCGAACGAGTGTCAGCATCGGCCTTCCCCTGGGCCGATCCATGAGCAAGGTGGAGCATCTTGTCCGATTCCGAACAGCAGCCCTGGGGCCGTGTGGCCGAGGACGGCACCGTCTACGTGCGCGAAGGCGATGGTGAGCGCGCCGTTGGCGAGTTCCCCGACGCAACGCCCGAAGAGGCGCTGGCCTATTACGAGCGCAAGTTCGCCGATCTCGCCGGTCAGGTGTCGATCCTCGAGCAGCGTGCGCGCCGCGGCGCACCTGCTGCCGACATCGCCAAGTCGGTCTCGACCCTCAAGGCGACCGTGGTCGGCGCGAGCGCCGTGGGCGACCTGGCCTCTCTGGCCGCACGACTCGACAAGCTGGGCGGCACCGTCTCCGAGCTCACCGAGCAGCAGAGCGCCGAGGCCAAGGCGGCGCTTGCCGACGCACTCGCTGTGCGCGAGCAGATCGTCGTCGAGGTCGAGGCCCTTGCCGCCGAGGACCCGGCCAAGACGCAGTGGAAGCGCACCAGCGCTCAGCTCGACGAGCTCTTCGCCCGGTGGCAGCAGCACCAGAAGGAGGGCCCGCGCCTGCCGAAGAACGAGGCCAACGAGCTCTGGAAGCGTTTCCGCGCTGCGCGCTCGGTGATCGAGCGCAACCGCAAGGCGTTCTTCGCCGAACTCGATGCCCAGCACCGCGATGCCCGCACCGCGAAGACGGCCCTGATCGAGCGCGCCGAGGCGCTGGTGCCGCGCGGCGTCGACGGCATTCCGCAGTACCGCGAGCTGCTCGACGAGTGGAAGCGCGCCGGTCGTGCCGGCAAGCGTGACGACGACGCGCTCTGGGCTCGCTTCAAGGCAGCCGGTGACGCGATCTACGCCGCCAAGGCGCAGGAGATCGCGGTCGAGAACGAGGAGTACTCGGCGAACCTCGATGCCAAGCTGGCGCTGCTCAGCGAGGCCGAGCCGCTGCTGAACGAGACCAACCGCGACGTCGCGAAGTCAAAGCTGACCGACATCCAGCGCCGGTGGGACGAGATCGGTCGCGTTCCCCGCGACCAGGTGCGCCCCATCGAAGACCGGCTGCGCCGCGTCGAGGCGGCTGTCCGCAAGCTCGACGAGGAGCACTGGCGCGCCAACAACCCCGAGAAGCAGGCACGCAGCGCCGGGCTGGCCGCTCAGCTCAACGAGGCGATCGAGCGGCTCGAAGCCGAGCTCGCCGAGGCTCAGGCGTCGGGTGACGCCAAGGCGATCGCCGACGCGCAAGAGGCCATCGACGCTCGCCGCGCCTGGCTCAACGCGCTGCGTTAGCCGCGACCGGCACGTTGTCCACAGGAAGGCCCGGGTTCGACCCGGGCCTTTCGCGTATCTGTGAGACTCGCAGCCATGCGCTTGTCCCCCGTGCTCACCCGACTCGATCTGCCCGTCGCCGAGCTGTCGGCGCTGCGGCTCGACGGTGACGCCTTCGCGCTCGACGAGGCGGTCATCGCGGTCGACGAGCCCGAGCTCGCGGTGAACCGCGCCGCCGCACTCGCGGGCGTGTTCACGTCGCGCATGGTCGCTGAGCTCGACACCGCGCTGTGGGTTTACGGATGCCTCGACCGGCCGCCCGCCGTCCACACCGGTGCCGTCCGCCGCGACGCCCGGCGGCGCCTGCTGTCAACACTGCGGGTGACCCTGCGAGAGACCGCGGTGCCCGACGACGAGATCACTGAGCTCGCGGGCATCCGCGTCACGTCCCGCCCGCGCACTGCCGTCGATGTCGCCCTGCTCGACGACGTCTCGCCCGAGCGCGAAGACGCGGTGCGGGAACTGCTGCGCGCTCCCGTCACCGCTGCGGAGGCGTTGACGATCGCACTCCAGCTCGGCCACACCCCGGGCAAGCTGCGGGCCGTGGACCGCCTCAGACAGTGGTGCGTCAGCCGGCGCTGACGCGGTAGACGTCGTAGACGGCGTCGATGCGCCGCACGGCGTTGAGCACGCGATCGAGGTGCGTGGTGTCGCCCATCTCGAACACGTAGCGCGAGAGCGCGAGCCGGTTCTGCGAGGTCGACACCGTGGCGGACAGGATGTTGACGTGGTGCTCCGAGAGCACCCGCGTGATGTCCGACAGCAGCCCGGAGCGATCGAGCGCCTCGACCTGGATCTGCACCAGGAAGATGCCCTTGTTCTCTTCGGCCCACTCGACCTCGATCATGCGCTCGGGCTGATCCATCAGGCTCTTCACGTTCTGACAGCTCGCCTGGTGCACCGAGACGCCTGCGCCTCGGGTGATGAAGCCGACGATCTCATCGCCGGGAACCGGCGTGCAGCACTTGGCGAGCTTGACCAGGATGTCGGGCGCGCCGCGCACCAGTACGCCCGAGTCGCTCGAGCTGCGCGGCCGACGCCCTCGCACCGCCTGCGTGACCTCGGTCGACGGGCTCTCGGTCTCGCTCTCGCCCTGCAGGCCGGCGACGAGCTTCTCGAGCACCGACTGCGTCGACACGTGGCCCTCGCCGACCGCCGCGAACAGCGCCTCGACCCCGTCGAGGTGCAGCGTGTTCGCCACCTCGGTGAGCGACTCGGGGCTCATCAGGCGCGTCAGCGGCATGTTCTGCTTCCGCATGGCACGCGCGATCGCGTCCTTGCCCTGCTCGATCGCCTCGTCGCGGCGCTCCTTGGTGAACCACTGGCGGATCTTGCTGCGTGCGCGGGGGCTCTTGACGAAGTTGAGCCAGTCCTGGCTGGGGCCCGCGTCGGGGTTCTTCGAGGTGAACACCTCGACCACGTCGCCCGTCGACAGGCCCGAGTCGAGCGGCACCAGTCGGCCGTTGACCTTCGCGCCCATCGTGCGGTGCCCGACCTCGGTGTGCACGGCGTAGGCGAAGTCGACCGGGGTCGCCCCCTGCGGCAGCCCGATGACTTTGCCCTTCGGTGTGAAGACGTAGACCTCTTTCGCACCGATCTCGTAGCGCAGCGAGTCGAGGAACTCGCTCGGGTCCTCGGTCTCGGCCTGCCAGTCGGTGATGTGTGCGAGCCAGGTGAGGTCGGCGTCGACGTTCGTCTTGTCGTCCTTGCCGGCGACCCGCTCCTTGTACTTGAAGTGCGCAGCGACGCCGTACTCCGCGCGCTGATGCATCTCCTCCGTGCGGATCTGGATCTCGACAGCGCGGCCGCCCGGCCCGATGACGGTGGTGTGCAGCGACTGGTAAAGGTTGTACTTGGGTGTCGCGATGTAGTCCTTGAAGCGCCCCGGCATCGGCGTCCACCTGGCGTGGATCTGCCCGAGCACGGCATAGCAGTCGCGCACCGTGTTCACGAGCACACGGATGCCGACGAGGTCGTAGATCTCGTCGAACTCGCGCCCGCGCACGACCATCTTCTGGTAGATCGAGTAGTACTGCTTCGGCCTGCCGACGACCTTCCCGCGGATGCGGGCGGAGCGCAGATCGTCGTCGATCGCCGCGATCACCTGCTGCACGACGCGCTCGCGCTCGGGCGAGCGCTGCTTCACGAGGTTCTCGATCTCGACGTAGAGCTTCGGCTGCAGCACGGCGAAGCTCAGGTCTTCGAGTTCGGACTTGATCGTCTGGATGCCGAGGCGGTGCGCGAGCGGCGCGTAGATCTCGAGGGTCTCCTTCGCCTTCCGCTCGGCGTTCGCGGTCGGCATGAAGCCCCACGTGCGCGCGTTGTGCAGGCGGTCGGCGAGTTTGATGACGAGCACGCGGATGTCTTTGGACATCGCGATGATCATCTTCCGCACCGTCTCGGCCTGCGCGCTGTCGCCGTACTTCACCTTGTCGAGCTTCGTGACCCCGTCGACGAGCATCGCGATCTCGGTGCCGAAGTCGGCCGTGAGCTGGTCGAGGCCGTAGTCGGTGTCCTCGACGGTGTCGTGCAGCAGCGCGGCCGCGATCGTCTTCGAGCCGATGCCGAGGTCCGCGAGGATCTGCGCGACGGCGAGGGGATGCGTGATGTACGGCTCGCCGCTGCGCCGGGTCTGCCCCGCGTGCGCCTTCTCGGCCGTGGCATACGCCCGCTCGATCAGTGCGATGTCGGCCCTCGGGTGGTGCTGGCGGACCGTGCGCAGCAGGGTGTCGAGCGCGCCGTTCTGAACCGACCGGGAGAACAGCCGGGGAACCAGGCGGCGCAGTGAGGCGGTCTGATTGTTGCTCGTCGTCGTATCGACCATCAGCACCGCCTCCTTACGACCATTATCGCGTGACGGCCACGTTCTCTGCCTCGACCGGCGCCTTCGACCGCGCGGCCAGCACCCGTCGGGTGTGCTTCGTGATCGCAGGTTCGCCGTCGCGCAGCCACGAATACAGCGGCGCTGCGACGAACACGGTCGAGTACGTGCCGATCAGAATGCCGACGAAGAGGGCGAGCGAGATGTCCTCGAGGGTCGTCGCGTTCAGGATGAACCCGCCGATGAACAGGATGCCGGCGACCGGCAGCGCGGCGATGACCGCGGTGTTGATCGACCGCACGAGGGTCTGGTTCACCGCGAGGTTCACCGACTCTCCGAAGGTGCGGGTGAGCTTCTCGGCTCCCTCTGTGGTGTTCTCGCGCACCTTGTCGAAGACGACGACCGTGTCATACAGCGAGTAGCCGAGGATCGTCAGGAATCCGATCACCGTCGCCGGCGTGATCTCGAAGCCGCTCAGCGCATAGACGCCGGCGGTGAAGATCAGGTCATGGAACAGGGTGATGATCGCCGACAGCGACATCTTCCAGGTGCGGAAGTACAGCGCCATGCCGATGAAGGCGAGCGCGAGGAAGACGCCGAGGCCCTCGAGCGCCTTCCGCGAGACGTCCTGGCCCCACGCCGGGCCGATGAACGACGAGGTGATCTCATCGGCGCTCACGCCGTAGGCGTCGGCGAGGTTGTTGGTCACCTGCTTGGTCTGGCCGGTCGTGAGCTGATCGGTCGTGACGCGGATGCCGGTGCGGTTGACCACCGACACCTGCACGACGGCGCCCGGCTCGACCCTGTGCACGGCCTGCGTGGCGACGGTCTGGTCGGTCGTGTGCGCGTCGGCGATCTGGAACTGCGAGCCGCCGCGGAAGTCGATGCCCCAGTTGAACCCCCGCACGACCGGAATCAGGATGCACAGGATCATCAGCACGGCGGAGATGCCGAGCCACAGCTTGCGCCGCTGAACGAACTGGATCGAGCGCGCGCCCGTGAAGAGGTCGTTGCCGAACCGCTGGAATGGCGAGGGCATCAGTCGTCCTTTCCGTTACGACGGGTGCCGGCGGCCGCGAGCTCGGCGGCCTTCCGCTCGGCGATGGTCTGGCGCTTGGCGGCCTCGCGACTGCTCGAGGCCAGCTTGGCGGCCCCGACGGTCGTGGCGGGTCGGAACTGGCCTGCACCACGGTAGACGGCGCCGAGCGCGGTCGGGTCCAGGCCGGAGAGCTTGTGGCCGGAGGCGAAGAACTCGGTGCGGGCGAACAGCTGCATCACCGGGTGCGTGAACATCACGACGATGATGACGTCGAGGATCGTGGTGAGGCCAAGCGTGAAGGCGAAGCCCTGCACGTCGCCGACGGCGAAGATGTACAGCACGACAGCCGAGAGCATGTTCGTGCTCTTCGCCGCGTAGACCGTGCGACGGGCACGCTTCCAGCCGGCCTCGACGGCCGACTCGAGCCCGCGGCCCTCGCGCAGCTCGTCGCGTATTCGCTCGAAGTAGACGATGAACGAGTCGGCCGTGAAGCCGATCGCGACGATCAGACCGGCCACTCCCGCGAGCGAGAGGCGGTATCCCATCTGCCAGGACAGCAGAGCGATCGTGAGATAGCTCAGCGCCGCGGCGATGACGAGCGACATGATCGTCACGAAGCCGAGCGTGCGGTACTGCACGAGCGTGTAGATGAACACGAGCAACAGGCCGATCGCGCCCGCGATCATGCCTGAGAGCAGCTGGGTTGAGCCGAGCGTCGCCGAGATCGTGTTGGAGCTCTGCACCTTGAAGCTCACCGGCAGTGCGCCGAACTTGAGCTGGTTGGCGAGCGTCTGTGCGCTCTCCTGGGTGAAGTTGCCCGTGATCTGCGACGTGTTGCCGGTGATCACGCCCTGCATCTGCGGCGCCTCGAGCACACGCCCGTCGAGCACGAAGGCGAACTGCGAGCGCGGGTCGCTCGTTCCGGCGCTCTGCGCGGCGGCGTAGTAGCCGTTCAGGCGCTGGCTCACCTTGTCGAAGGCCTTTGCACCGCGCGAGTTGAACGTCAGGTTGACGCCCCACTGGCCCGTGTTCACGCCCTGCTGGCTCGAGATGGTGCCGGCCGTGGCGTTCGTGATGTCGCTGCCCTCGACCTCGACCGGGCCGAGCAGGTACTTCGTCTGCCCGGCGTCGTCGCACGTCACGAGGGGCTCGTCCGCCGGCGCGACGTTCGTCGTGGCGGTCTTGAGGCTGGCGCAGTCGAACGCGTTGTACTTGGCCTGCAGGTACGGAGTGACCCAGCTCTCGTCAGAGGCATCGGTCGGCTTGGCCGTCGGGGTGTTCGCGAGGGTCGGTGCGGGCGTGGGGTACGGGGTCGACTTCCCGTCCTGGCCGGTGAACGACGTCGTCGCGGGGCTCTGCGCGAGCAGCACGGGCCGCAGCTCCATCTTCGACGAGGCCTCGATGCGCTGCTTTGTCGCGTCGTCGAGACGGCCCGGGACGTCGACGACGATGTTGGTGTTGCCCTGGGTCGAGACCGTCGCCTCCGAAACGCCGGAGGCGTTCACGCGCTGGCGGATGATCGAGACCGCCTGGTCGAGCTCGTCGCTCGTGATCTGATGGCCGCCCTCGAGCGCCGGGGTCAGGATGACCTCGGTTCCGCCCTGCAGGTCGAGGCCGAGCTTGGGCGCGACAGTCGCGCTTCCCCACAGCACGCCGCTCGTGAGGGCGGCGGCGAGGGCGACGATCAGGACGCCCAGCCAGATCAGGGAGCGGGAGGCGTGCCGAACAGGTGACGTCTTGGCCACAGGCGGTACTCAGCTTTCTTCCGCGGGCGGTGGGGAGCGCCCGGCGGCTACGGGGTCGGGCGGGTCTTACTCGTCGCGCTTCGTGGGCTGAACGCGCTCACCGAACTCAGGCTCCTGCTGGTCGGCGGCCTTCGCAGCCTCGGCCTGGGCCGCGGCGTTGGCGGCGTCGATCGCGCTCGCGCTCGTCTCAGCCCCTGCGTCGGTCGACGCGGTGTCGGCGGATGCCTCGACGGGCGTCTCGATGCGCGAGATCGCCTGGCGGTGGATGGTGAGGAAGTTGCCGGGGCTCGTCTCGAGCACGACCTTGTTGTTCTCGAGGTCGACCGACTCGATGGTGCCGAAGATGCCGGAATTCGTCATGACCTCGACGCCCTTGACGAGTTGCGACGACTTCTCGGCCTCGGCCTGCTGGCGCTTGCGGTTGCCGCGCCACGACCAGAAGAAGAAGAACGCGATGATGACGACCATCACGATGAGCAGAGTGGGATTACTCATGAAGGGGGAAGTCCTTTCGACGCGAGGGAAACACTCACCGCGCGCGTGTTTGCCGGCCCGAGCAGGCCTTCGTTGGATTATAGGTCATCGGTGAAAAGGGTCTGCTGGGCGCCGCCTGTCGGACGGCTGGGTTCCAGCCCGAAGTGCCGCCAGGCCTGCGCCGTCGCCACGCGCCCGCGCGGAGTGCGCGACACGAGCCCGATGCGCACGAGGAACGGCTCGACCACCGACTCGATCGTCTCGGCCTCTTCGCCCACCGAGACCGCGAGCGTCGAGAGTCCCACCGGGCCGCCGTCGAAGCGGGTGAGGATCGTCTGCATGACAGCGCGGTCGAGCCGGTCGAGGCCGAGCTCGTCGACGTCGTAGAGCTCGAGCGCGGCGCGCACCGCGGGAAGATCGGCACGGCCGGTGTGCACCAGGGCGTAGTCGCGTACGCGCCGCAGCAGGCGGTTCGCGATGCGCGGGGTGCCGCGGCTGCGCCCGGCGATCTCGGCGAGGGCTTCGCGGTCGATGTCGAGGTCGAGCATGCCGGCGGCGCGGTCGAGCACCTTCTCGAGCTCGTCGTCGGAGTAGAACTCGAGGTGCGCTGTGAACCCGAAGCGGTCGCGCAGCGGGTTCGGCAGCAGGCCGGAGCGCGTGGTCGCGCCCACGAGCGTGAATGGCGCGAGGTCGAGCGGGATGCTGGTCGCGCCGGCGCCCTTGCCGACCATGATGTCGATGCGGAAGTCCTCCATCGCGAGGTACAGCATCTCTTCGGCCGAGCGCGCCATGCGGTGGATCTCGTCGATGAAGAGCACCTCGCCCGGCACGAGCGAGGACAGCACGGCGGCGAGATCGCCCGCGTGCTGGATGGCGGGCCCGCTCGACATGCGCAGCGGCCGGTCACTCTCGGCGGCGACGATCATGGCCAGCGTGGTCTTGCCGAGCCCGGGCGGCCCCGCGAGCAGGATGTGGTCGGCCGTGCGCTCCTGGATACGGGCGGCCGTGAGCAGCAGCTGCAGCTGCCCGCGCACCTTCGACTGGCCGACGAACTCACCGAGGGACTTGGGGCGCAGTGCGCCCTCGAACGCCAGCTCGGCCTCGTTCTGCGCCTGGGGCGTCGTGAGGTCGTCGCTCATCGGCCGGCT
>NZ_JBLRDT010000074.1:0-12354 GCF_057512245.1 Gryllotalpicola sp. CP2-P1 | reverse complement strand
ACGACGGCCGGCACCGGTGCGACCCCGCTGGTCGCGATCGCGGTGGCGACGATGCCGCCCTGCGAGTGGCCAACGGGGACCACCGGCTCGCCGCTCTTCCACCCGGCGCGTTTCAGCGCCTCGATGGCCGCCCGCGTCGAGCCCGCAGAGCCGCCCGCCACGCCGACGACGTTCGAGGTGTCGTCCCACGGCTCGGTGCCAGGCTCGAGCGACCAGTCGATCGTGCCGGCGGAATAGACGACCCAGTGATGCTCGCCGTCGGGAAGCGTGTACTTCTCGACCCGCAGCTGCGGCTGCCCCGCCTGCGCCGGGGGAATCCGCTTCGCAAGGTCGCCGAACCCACCGGGCGCCCGGTCTATGCGCGGCGCCGACGCGGTCACCGGGCTCGCCGTCACCGCGGTCTCCTCCAGCGCATCGCCCGGCAGGGCGCGCACGAGCACCACGAGCCCCGGCAGATTCACCGCGTCGGCGAGGTGGCGCAGCGCGGCGACGATCTGCGGGTCCCCGACCGTCAACGCGGAGTGCTGCGCCGCACTGACGCCGAGCGCGACCAGCAGCGCTCCGAGCTCGGGCACCGGCCCCGCCAGCCGTGCGAGCAGTTGCTGCTGCGCGAGCACGACCCGCTCGGCCCAGCCGTATGCCTCGGCGGCGGCCTCGAGCTCGCACGCGAGCAGCTCGGCCTCGCGCACAGCGTCGGCGAGCTCGTTCTCGGCCCGCGCGAGCACCTGGGCGGCGGCGCCGGTCGCGAGCTCCGTGCACGCGAGCGCGGCGCGCACCTGGCCGTGAATGCCGTCGACCCGCTGCGCGACCTCGCGCAGCTCGCGGCGCGCGCCGAGCAGGTCTTCGGTCTCTACGGCGACGCTTCCCCCGCCCGAGACCTCGAGCGTCACAGCTCTGCCTCGGCGGCGGCGAGCGCCGCCCACGCAGCGTCGATGCGCTCGCGCAAGCCGTCGATGCGCAGCCGGAAGGCCCACCCGGCCGGCCCTGCCCACAGCCCGCGGTCGGGCAGCAGGCGATACACCGGCAGGAGCTCGGCCTCGGCGGCGCGCACGCGAGCGCGCAACGCAGCGCGCTGCCGCTCGTGCTCGGCGGACAACACGGTCATGATCAATCCACTCCCGGCGCGGGGTGGAAGACCAGGCTGCCAGGAGCCGCGGGCAGCGGGAATGCCCGGGCGCGGCATCCGTGCACAATCGCAGCCCGCATCGCCCTGTGCAGGGCGAGATCCCCAGCGCAGTGCGGCAGAATGGCTCGCGTGACGTTCGCCTCGCCCGCAGATGACGAGGTCGCCCCCGACCTCTTCCGGGTGTGCTTCGTCTGCAGCGGGAACATCTGCCGCTCGCCCATGGCCGAGGTCGTCTTCCGCGACCTCGCCGAGAAGGCCGGCATCGGGCACCGCATCGCCTCGAGCTCGGCCGGCACGGGCGACTGGCACGTCGGCGAGCCCGCCGACCGACGCACCGTCGCCGCCCTGCACCGCCGCGGCTACGACGGGGCGATGCACCGGGCGCGCCAGTTCGACCCCGAGTGGTTCGACGAGCTCGACCTCGTCGTCGCTCTCGACCACAGTCACAAGCGCATCCTCGACCACTGGGCGGGAACGCCCGACAACCAGGCCAAGATCGCGCTGCTGATGAGCTTCGCTCCGCACCACGGCGACGCTCTCGATGTGCCTGACCCGTATTACTCCGACGACGCCATGTTCGACAGCGTGCTCGATCTCGTCGAGCGCTCCTGCGCCGGCCTCGTGCACCAGCTCGAACCGGCCCTCAAGCACGAACACCGCCGCTGAGGCGGCAGATGACAAGGAACCGCACCAGAGACATGAACGATCAGCTGCCCGCCCTGCCCCCTCAGCCCATCAGCCCGCTCGACGGGCGCTACCGCGCCGCCGTCTCGGCGCTCGGCGACCATCTCTCCGAGGCGGGCCTCAACCGGGCGCGCGTGCACGTCGAGGTCGAGTGGCTCATCTACCTCACCTCGCACTCGATGTTCGGCTCGTCGCCGCTCGAGTCCGAGCACGTGCAGCAGCTGCGCGCCTTCGCCGCGAACTTCGGCGACCTCGAGATCAACGCCCTGGCCGAGATCGAGGCGAGGACCCGCCACGACGTGAAGGCCGTGGAGTACCTGATCCGCGGCGAGCTCGATCGCCTCGGGCTGAACGGCATCGCCGAGCTCACGCACTTCGCGTGCACCAGCGAAGACATCAACAACCTCTCCTACGCGCTCACCGTGAAGGCCGCGGTCGAGCAGATCTGGCTGCCCAAGCTGCGCCGCGTCATCGACACGCTCGCCGCGCTCGCCCACGAGCACAAGGACGCCGCGATGCTCTCGCGCACCCACGGACAGCCGGCGACGCCGACGACCATGGGCAAGGAGCTCGCGGTCTTCGTCTACCGCCTGCAGCGGGTCGTCGCGCAGCTCGAGCGTTCCGACTACCTCGGCAAGTTCAGCGGAGCCACCGGCACCTTCGCGGCCCACCTCGCCGCCGACCCGCGCGCCGACTGGCCCGCGATCAGCCGCGAGTTCGTCGAAGGGCTCGGGCTCACCTGGAATCCGCTGACGACGCAGATCGAGTCCCACGACTGGCAGGCAGAGGTCTACGGCAAGGCGGCGCACGCGAACCGCATCCTGCACAACCTCGCCACCGACATCTGGACGTACATCTCGCTCGGCTACTTCCGGCAGATCCCCGTGCCCGGCGCGACGGGCTCGTCGACCATGCCGCACAAGATCAACCCGATCCGCTTCGAGAACGCCGAGGCGAACCTCGAGCTGTCGTCGGCGCTGCTCGACGCGCTGTCCGCCACGCTCGTCACCTCGCGCCTGCAGCGGGACCTCACGGATTCCACCACCCAGCGCAACATCGGCGTCGCCTTCGGCCACTCGCTGCTCGCCCTCGACAACCTCGAGCGGGGGCTCGGCGAGATCGCGCTCGACCCCGAGGCGCTCGCGGCCGACCTCGACACGAATTGGGAGGTGCTCGCCGAGGCGATCCAGACCGTCATCCGCGCCGAGGTCACCGCCGGCCGCTCGACGATCGCCGACCCCTATGCCGTGCTGAAGGAGCTGACCCGCGGCCACCGCGTCGGGCCGGCCGAGCTCGCCGAGTTCGTGCAGGGCCTCGAGATCGGCGACGAGGCGAAGGCACGGCTCATCGCGCTGACGCCGGCCACCTACATCGGCGTCGCGCCCCAGCTGCTGCGCTTCCTCGACTGAGCGGCCGGATGTCCCGGGGCCAGTGCCCTAGGGTCAGTGCCCCGGGCTCGGCGCCCCGGGCTCAGTGCCCGCGCGGGGCGCCCGCCTCGTCGTCGGGCTTCGGCTTGTCGAGCAGCACGGGGCGCGAGCCGCCGTTCGCGGCATCCTGCTCGGCGATGTCGGCCTGCTCGTCCTCGGTGGGCTTGATCGACTGCACGAAGAGCGCGGTGATCACGAGCGCAACGATGAAGACGACGCCGAGGCCGATGACGGCGACGACCCAGCTGCGGGATGCGACGAGCATGACCACGCCCGCGAACAGCGCGAGCACCGCCGAACCGCCCACCAGCTCGGCGGGGCGCAGCACCTCACGGCGCGAAGGCTGGCGGGAGGCGGGGGTGCGGGACTTGCGGGCGCTCATGCGTGGGACTCCGAGGTTTCGTCGGCGGCCCCCGCGGGCTGAGCCCACTTGAGCGAGAACGCGCCGATCGCGAGGTAGACGCCGATGACGATGGCGTAGGCGCCGAACAGGCCGACGGCGAGTCGGTGCTCGGGCGGAATGACGAGGTAGACGATCGCGAGGACGACGGTCGCGCCCCCGACCAGCAGCCGGTCGCGCGCGGCGGCGGCGTCAGCAGGAACGCGTCGTGCGCGCCAGCCGCCGTACAGCTCTGCGGCACCGGTCAGCAGCGCCCAGACGCTCACGCTGTAGAGCAGGTCGCCGAGTCCGCCCGCATGCACGATCAGCGCGACGACTCCCGCGGCGACTCCGATGATGCCCTGCACCAGCCAGACCGTGCGGCTGCCTGCATCCGTCGCGAAGAAGAACGCGCACACCGCGAGCCCGCTCACGATCGCGAACGACGCGAACATGGCGATGCCGTAGGCCGCCGTGTGGTCCTGATCGAGGGTGATCACGAACCCCGCCGCGAAGGCGATGACGGCACGCACAAGCTGAAGAAGCCAGTACCGGCCAAGCACGTGAATAGCCCTGCTTTCGGATTCGAAGGGGATCGACTCCTCAGTCTAGTTGCGGCGCTCTTGTGGCTTTTCTGAACGGATGCCGCATCGCGACGGCCGCGCCCGACTCAGTTCCCGACTCAGTTCCCGTGCGGCTGGATCACGACGATCGGCGCCGTGCCGGTCGTCGGCGTCGGGTCGTCGGCCGCGAGCGTCGGAATCGACGCGGTCATGACCGACCCGTCGGGCCGCAGCTCGCCCTTGATCGCGCTCGCGCTCGGGGTGCCGTGCCTGATCGGGCCCTGCCCGTCGAGCGGGATGAGCCGCGGCTCGCCCGGGCGCACGAAGAACGTCTCGCCGCGCACCGTTACCTCGACGCCCTCGCCCTCCTCGATGCGCAGCTGGACGCTCTCGCGGCGCAGCTCGACGCGCAGCCGGCTGCCCTTCACGGTGAGGCGGTAGCGGATGCCCTCCCACTCGTTCGGAAGGCGGGGGTCCATGCTGAGCTTGCCGAGGTAGTCGCGCACGCCGCCGAAGCCCCACACCAGCGAGCCCCAGACGCCGCCCGTCGACGCCACGTGCACGCCGTCGACCGCGTTGTTGTGCAGGTCTGCGAGGTCGACGTAGACCGCGTCGAGGAAGTAGTCGACGGCGAGCTGGCCGTAGCCGACCTCGGCGGCGATGATCGACTGGGCAACGGCCGACAGCGTCGAGTCACCCGTGGTCAGCGGGTCGTAGTACTCGAAGTCGGCGAGCTTCTGCTCGGCCGAGAACTCGTCGCCCTGCAGCACGAGCGCGAGCACGACGTCGGCCTGCTTGAGCACCTGGAAGCGGTAGATGACGAGCGGGTGGTAGTGCAGCAGCAGCGGCAGCTTCTCCTGCGGGGTGTTCGGCAGGTCCCAGAGCTCCTTCTCGAGGAAGTCCGCGTCCTGAGGGTTGATGCCGAGGCTCTCGTCGTAGGGAATGTGCATCGCCTCGGCCGCGCGCACCCACTCGGCGACCTCGTCGTCGGTCAGCCCGAGCCGGTTCACGACGCGGCGGTAGGCGCTGGGGTCGCGCTCCTTCACGGCCCGCACGGCCCGCACGGCCGCGCGCAGGTTCCCGCGCGCCATGACGTTCGTGTACAGGTTGTCGTTCACCACCGTCGTGTACTCGTCGGGCCCCGTCACGCCGTGGATGTGGAAGATCTCGCCGCCGTTGTAGCGCCAGAAGCCGAGGTCGGCCCACATGCGCGCGGTCTCGATGAGGATGTCGATGCCCTCGGAGTCGAGGAACGCATCGTCACCGCTCGCGTTCACGTACTGCACGAGCGCATACGAGATGTCGGCGTCGATGTGGTACTGCGCGGTGCCCGCCGCGTAATAGGCCGAGGATTCCTGACCGTTGATGGTCCGCCACGGGAAGAGCGCACCGCGCTGACTCAGCTCGCCCGCGCGCGCCCTGGCGTCGTCGAGGATGCTGTGCCGGTAGCGCAGCGCGTTCCGCGCAGCGGTCGGCTGCGTGTAGCTGAGGAACGGCAGGACGTAGATCTCCATGTCCCAGAAGTAGTGGCCGCCGTAGCCCGAACCGCTCACGCCCTTGGCGGGGATGCCGAGGCCGTCGGCGCGCGCCGTCGCCTGCGCGAGCTGGAACAGGTTCCAGCGCACGGCCTGCTGCTCGGCGGGGCGGCCGAACACCTCGACGTCGCTCTTCGCCCAGAAGTCGTCGAGCCAGATGCGCTGGTCCTCGTAGAGCTGCTCGATGCCGCGCTCGCGCACTCGGTCGAGCGTTCGGTCGCATCGGTCGGCGAGCTCGCGCACGGGAACCGCGTGCGAGGTGTGGTAGCTCAGCAGCTTGACGAGGCGGATCGGCACGCCGGCCTTCGCCTCGACGCGGTACTCCTGCTTCGCGAGGTCGTCCTCGAGGGTGTACGACTGCGTGACCTCGTTGTCGGTCTCGACGATGTGGTCGGCCGCGACCGCGATGGTCATGCGCGAGTTGGTGCAGCGGTAGCCGAGCAGGCTGCGGCCGCCCGAGTTCCGCTTCAGCCGCGGCTGCAGCACGCGCTCGGCGAACGACTCCGCCTTGCGCGGGTCGAAGCCGGCGTCGCCGAGGGCGGCGCCGCCGATGCCGTATTCGTCCTTGCGGTCCTGGCGGTTGATCACCTGGCTCGAGAGCACGACCGAGGCATCCGCATCGAGCACCGTGACCTCGTAGTCGACGACCGCCAGGTGCCGGTCGGTGAACGACGCGAAGCGGCGCGAGGTGATCTGCACGCGGCGCCCCGAGGGCGTGCGCCACTCGAGGTCGCGCGTCAGAACGCCGTTGACGAAGTCGAGGCGGCGCTCGTACGACAGCAGCTCTGCCTCGGAGATCTTGAAGGGCACGTCGTCGACATAGACGCGGATCACCTTCGCGTCGGGCGCGTTGACGATCGTCTGGCCGACGTGCGCGAAGCCGAAGGCGTCCTCGGCGTGGCGGATCGGCCACGTCTCGTGGAAGCCGTTCACGAAGGTGCCCTGCGTGACGCCTTCACGCGCCTCTTCGTAGTTCCCGCGCAGCCCGATGTAGCCGTTGCCGACCGAGAACAGAGTCTCGGTCCGGCCGAGGTCGGCGATGGAGAGCTCGCTCTCCACCAGAGCCCACTCGTCGATCGGGAAGCGATCGCGATCCAGAGGGTCGGCGGCAGGTCGTCTCATTGCTCTTCCTCAGTCTCCGTTCGGGCTCAGGCGGTCTGCGTCGGGGTGATGCTCTTCCAAGTCTCGACGAGTTCGGCGAGGTCTTCGACCACCACGTCGGCGCCTTCGCGCAGCAGCGCATCGCGGCCGGTGCCGCGGTCGACTCCGACGACGATGAACCCGCCGGCGCGCCCCGCGGCGACGCCCGAGGTGGCGTCCTCGACGACGACGGCGTGTGCGGCATCCGTACCCAGCGCGTGCGCGGCGTACTCATAGGTCGCAGGCGACGGCTTCCCTGCGAGGTTCTGCGCGCGTGCGACCTTCCCGTCGACGACCGTGACGAAGCGGTCGGCGAGCCCCGCTGCGTTGAGGACGTCGACCGCGTTCGCCGACGACGACACGACGGCCGAGCGGATGCCTGACGCGTCGACCGCGTCGAGGAACTCGATCGACCCGGGGTACGGGGTGACGCCCTCCTCAGCGAGCACCCGATTGAACTCGAGGTTCTTGCGGTTGCCGAGGCCGCAGACGGTTTCGACGTCGGGGCCGTCGCTGAGGTCGCCCTCGGGAAGCACGATGCCGTGGGCGGCCAGCTCGTCGCGCACGCCGTCATAGCGCGGCTTGCCATCGATGTGGTCGAAGTAGTCGGCCTCGGTGTACGGCCCGGCGCCGACCTTGGCGAGGTACTCCTGGAAGAGCAGGGCCCACGCCCGACGGTGCACCTCGGCGGTCGGCGTGAGCACCCCGTCGAGGTCGAACAGCACGGCGCGTACGTCAGCGAACAGTTCAGCCCCAGCCACGTTCCGAGCGTAGCGAGAGTTGTCACGCCCAGGCACCCTGCAATGAGATCGTCACAAGCCGGGCCCGCCGCGCGGCCGAGGCCGAGAGCCGGCGGTGCGCCGAGGTCTCGCGTGAGCCCGTCATCGATCCTGCACGCACCGCGCGAGTCGAGGGTGCGCGCTACATCGCCGCCATGTCGGCGAAGCGGGAGTAGGCGCCCTGGAAGGCGACCGCCACGTCGCGAGTCGGGCCGTTGCGGTGCTTGGCCACGATGAGGTCGGCCTCGCCGGCGCGGGGGCTCTCGCGGTCGTAGGCGTCTTCGCGGTGCAGCAGGATCACCATGTCGGCGTCCTGCTCGATGGAGCCGGACTCACGCAGATCAGACAGGGCCGGGCGCTTGTCGGTGCGCTGCTCGGGGCCGCGGTTGAGCTGCGACAGCGCAATGACCGGAACCTGCAGCTCTTTGGCGAGCAGCTTGAGCGCACGCGAGAACTCTGAGACCTCTTGCTGGCGCGACTCGACGCGCTTGCCGCTCGTCATCAGCTGCAGGTAGTCGATGACTACCATCTTGAGGCCGACGCGCTGCTTGAGGCGGCGACACTTCGCGCGGATCTCGACCAGCGTCATGTTCGGGCTGTCGTCGATATACAGCGGCGCATCGTTGATGCGGCCGCGCGTCGAGGCGAGCTTCGTCCAGTCGGACTGCTCAAGGCGCCCCTTGCGCAGCACGTGCAGGGGCAGCGAGCCTTCGGCCGAGAGCAGGCGCATCGCGATCTCGGCCCGGCCCATCTCGAGACTGAAGAACACCGTGGGCATGTCGTTCTTCACGGCGGCGCTGCGCGCGAAGTCGAGCGCGAGCGTCGACTTTCCCATGGCGGGGCGGGCCGCGACGACGATCATCTGGCCCGGGTGCAGACCGTTCGTGAGCTCGTCGAGCTCGGCGAAGCCCGTGGGCACGCCCGTCATGGTGCCGTCTTTGTGGCTGGCGGCGTCGATCTCGTCGCTGGCGGCGTCGATCGCGACGTTCAGCGGCACATAGTCTTCGCTGTCGTTCGTGTTGGTGAGGTCGTAGACCTCGGCCTGGGCGCGGTTGACGAGGTCGGCCACTTCGCCCTCTGCCGCATAGCCGTATTGAGCGATGCGCTCGCCGGCCGTGACCAGCCCGCGCAGCACCGCCTTCTCTGAGACGATCTGCGCATAGAAGCCGGCGTTCGCGGCCGTAGGCACCACACTCGTGAGCGTGTGCAGGTATTCCACGCCGCCCGCCCGCTGAAGCTCGCCGGTCTTGATCAGCTCGTCGGTCACCGCGACGACATCGGTCGGCTCGCCGTGCGAATAGAGCCGGAGCACCGCCTCGTAGATGACCTCGTGCTTCGGCAGGTAGAAGTCCTTGCTGCGCACGACCTCGACGACGTCGGCCACCGCGTCTTTGCTGAGCAGCATGCCGCCGAGGGTGCTCTGCTCTGCCAGCTCGTCGTAGGGAGGAGTGCGGGCACCGGGGTACCCGCCCGACTCACCCCCGCGGCCACCGCGGTCGTCGCGACGGTCGTCGCGACGCTCGTCCAAGTGTGCGATCGACAAGCCGTCTCCTTTGCATTTTCGGCGCGCTGAACTGTCTGGCCGTCACTCTTGTGGCAACCACCGACATCGGGGCGAGCGAAGGTGCGGGGAATCCCTGCGGCACCGTGTGCTCGCCCCCGCCTCAACGCGGCTCTGGCCACCCTAGGGAAGCCCTGGTGCCGATTCAAGACGGCCTGTGGATAAGGCTGGGGACGAGGAGTGCGAAACGCCGTGCACCATGTGGACGACCGCTGTGGAAAACTGTGGACGGGGAAAAGTCTTGGCGCCGCAATTCGCACCTGACCAGGGATTTCGAATTCCCCACCCTGTGTGTAGAAAGTTGTTTAGAGTGCCGGTCGAGGGTTTGCATTTCGGGCGTGTTGCCTGTGCACAAGGCTGTTGAAAACGGCCCCTTAAATGGCGATAGCGGCGGGACGGATCCCGCCGCTATCGGCAATAGTGCACCTTGCGGTTACTTGGCCGCAACCACCTTCAGGGTGATCGTGGCGACGATGTCGTCACGCAGCTTCACAATGGCCTCGTGAGTGCCGGTGCTCTTGATCGGGGCGACCAGCTCGACGCGGCGCTTGTCGACCGCGCCGATGCCCGCCGCCTCGACCGCCGCGGCGATGTCGCCCGGCTTCACCGAGCCGAACAGACGGCCCTCGGCGCCCGCCTTGACGGTGAGCGTCACGACGTTGGCCTTGAGCTTCGCGGCGAGGTCCTGCGCCTCTTCGATACTCGCGTGCTCGCGAGCCGCACGGGCGGCCTTGATGGCCTCGACCTGCTTCTCGCCGCCGCGGGTCCACGGGGTGGCGAAACCCTGCGGTACGAGGTAGTTGCGGGCGTAGCCGTTCTTGACCTCGACGACGTCACCGGCCGAACCGAGACCGGACACTTCGTGGGTGAGGATGACCTTAGACATGGGTTTCCTCCTTAGCGGCCGGCGCCGGCGTAGGGGAGCAGTGCCATCTCACGGGCGTTCTTGATCGCCTTCGCGATCAGACGCTGCTCCTGAACCGACACGCCGGTGATGCGGCGGGCGCGGATCTTGCCGCGCTCAGAGATGAACTTGCGCAGGGTTGCGACGTCCTTGTAGTCGATGACACCGACGGTCACGGACTTCGCCGGGGCGGCGTTCTTGCCGTCCTTACCCTTGCGGATCGGCTTGCGGCGGTCGCCGCTCGACTTTCCAGCCATGAGTGAATTCCTTAGTTGATGAAGAGTGTTTAGAAGGGCGTGTCGTCGCTGTAGCCGCCCGGGGCCGACCACGGGTCGTTCGACGGGGCGTCGACCGGGGCCGCGGGAGCCCACGGCTCCTCTGCTCCGCCGCCGTTGCCGCCGAAGTTCGAACCGCCGCGGGGGCCGCCCGACGACTGCGCCCGCGTCACCGACGCGGTCGCGTAACGCAGCGAAGGACCGATCTCGTCGACCTCGAGCTCGATGGAGACTCGGTTATTGCCGTCACGGTCCTGGTAGTTGCGCTGCTTGAGACGCCCGGTAGCGATGACCCGGGAACCCTTGGTCAGTGAACCCGCGACGTGCTCGGCGAACTCGCGCCAGACGCTCGCGCGCAGGAACAGCGCCTCACCGTCCTTCCACTCGTTGCTCGCTCGGTCGAACGTGCGGGGCGTGGAAGCGATGGTGAAGTTGGCGACCGCCAGACCGTTCTGCGTGTAGCGCAGCTCGGGGTCGCTGGTCAGGTTGCCGACCACGGTGATGATGGTCTCGCCGGCCATGGGACTAGGCGCCGACCTTCTCGGCGGCCGGGGTCTTGGCGGCCTTCGCGGCCTTGGCGGCCTCGACCTTGGCGACACGGGCCACGGCCTCTTCGGCGCGCAGGACCTTTGTGCGCAGAACGGCCTCGGACAGCTTCAGCTGGCGGTCGAGCTCTGCCGTGGCCTCGGGGGTCGCGTGGAAGTCGACGACGGCGTAGATGCCCTCGGCGCGCTTCTTGATCTCGTAGGCGAGACGGCGACGGCCCCAGACGTCGACCTTGTCGATCGTCCCGTTGTCGTTACGAACGACGTTGAGGAACTTGTCAAGGCTGGGAGCAACGGTGCGCTCATCGATCTCGGGATCGAGGATGACCATCAACTCGTACTGATGCATGACTAACCCACCTCCTCTGGACTCGAACGGCTGCAGTCTTTCTGCAGCAGGAGGGTATGTGCATCGTGTGGCGACCTCGCGGAAGAAGCCCGGAGGGCAGACCACAACCTGAATAGGATACCGGACGGAGGGTTGCGGGTGCGAATCGGTCTGGTGTCACTGCACACCTCACCCCTCGACACCCCCGGGCGCGGCGACGCGGGCGGCATGAACGTCGTCGTGCGGGCTCTCGCCGATGAGCTCGCGCTCGCGGGCCATCGCGTCGAAGTCCTGACCCGCGCGGCATCCGTCGCCGATCACGGGCGCATCGAAACGCTCGAATCCGGCGCACGCGTCCGCTTCCTCACCGCGGGCGAACCGTGCCCGCTCGCGAAGAGCGAGCTGCCCCGGGTCACCGATGAGTTCGCGCGGATGCTGCGCGAGCAGCCCCGCTTCGACGTGCTCCATTCGCACTACTGGCTCTCGGGCCGTGCGGCGCTGCCCGTTGCGCGCGACACGGGCGCGGCGCACGTGCTCAGCCTGCACACTCTCGCGGTCGTCAAGAACGCGCGGCTCGCGCCCGGCGACACGCCCGAGCCGCGTGAGCGGATCGATGCAGAGCGGATGCTGGCGTGCCGCTCCGAGGCCGTGATCGCCTCGACGCGCAGCGAGCGCGACGCGGTGATCGCGGCGTACGGCGCATCCCCACGCGCGGTCGAGGTGGTCACGCCCGGCGTCGACACCGGCACCTTCCGGCCGGCGCCCCGATCGCCGCTGCGCGACGAGTCGACCCCCAGTGCCGACAGACCGACACTCCTCGTCGTGGGGCGAATCCAGCCGCTCAAGGGCCAGGACCTCGCCATCCGCGCCCTCAGCCGCCTCGCACCCGGCATCCGGCCCCGACTGCTCATCGCGGGCGACGTGAGCGGCGCGGGGAACGAGCGCTACCGTGCCGAGCTCGAGCGGCTGATCGCCGAGCGCGGGCTGGTGGGCGACGTCGAGTTCGTGGGCGCTCTGGCGCGTCGCGAACTCGCGGCGCTCATCGCACGCAGCACCCTCGTGCTCGTGCCGAGCCGCTCGGAGACCTACGGCCTCGTCACGCTCGAGG
>NZ_JBLRDT010000073.1:0-12753 GCF_057512245.1 Gryllotalpicola sp. CP2-P1 | reverse complement strand
CGCTGCCCACGGCCGCCGTTGCAGAGTCGGGCGGCGAGATCGATGCGGATGCCGGGGCCGACGTCCCCGACCCCAGCGATGTGCTCTTCGGCGAGGGTCATGCCTAGCTCACCCCTGCACACGCGCCCCCTGCCCGTGCTGCTCGTCTTCGTCGGCGGCGCCCTCGGGACCCTCGCCCGCTATCTGCTCAGCCTGGTCGTCCCCGCTCTCGGGCCGGGATTCCCCCTGCCGACGTTCCTCGTCAACCTCGTCGGCGCCTTCGCGCTCGGCATGCTGCTCGAGGGGCTGCTGCGCGGCGGCAACGACGTCGGCTGGCGGCAGCGCGCGCGCCTCTTCTTCGCGCCCGGCTTCCTGGGCGGGTTCACGACCTACAGCTCCCTCTGCGTCGAGACCGTGCTGCTGACCGAGAACGGCCACTACGTCACGGGCGGCGTCTACGCCGTCGCCACACTGCTGCTCGGCCTCGCCGCCGCCGCGGCCGGGGTGTGGGTGGCCGCGAACGTGTTCGAGGTGCCCGCGGCGGCACCCGGCAGCTCGCACTCGACGGTCACGTCGACGCAGATCCTGCATCTCGCCGAGCCCGAGGGCCGTGGCCCGCTCGCCGACGCGCCGCGGGCGGGTACCGACTCGGATGCCACCGAGGGAGACCTCCGGTGATCGTCTCTCTGCTCGTCGCCGTCGCGGGCGGCGTGGGGGCCGTGGCGCGCTTCGTGCTCGACGGCGTGATCCGCTCGCGGGTCGCGTCGCTGGTTCCCGCCGGCACCTTCGTCATCAACGTGTCGGGGTCGCTGCTGCTCGGCTTCCTCACGGGGCTGGTGCTCGTCGGCGCCGAGCCGACCGATGTGCGCGTCGTGCTCGGCACGGGCTTCCTCGGCGGCTACACGACCTTCTCGACGGCCATGATCGAGACGGTGCGCCTGCTGCAGCAGCGGCGCTGGGGCGCGGCCGCGGTGAACGGCATCGCGATGCTGCTGCTCGGGCTGGGTGCCGCGGTGCTCGGCGTCTTCCTGGGGACCCTGTTCTGAGTCGCCGGGCCGGCTGAGCCGCACGGCGTGCGGTCACGCCGTCATGCGGTCACGCGGTCACGCCGTCGCCCGGGTGCCCGCCTCGCGCGGCAGCGCGAGCGCCTCGAACAGAGGAATGAGCAGCAGCGCGGCGGCACCGACGAAGGCCCAGCGATAGCCGAGCCAGTCGCCGTCGTGAGTGATGGATGCCGCGAGCGCCCCGCCCAGGCGCACGAGCAGCGCCGCGACCGCGATGCCGAGCCCCGCCGCCACCTGCTGCATCGTCGAGGCGAGCGTGTTCGCCCCGTTCGTCGCCGCCGGCGGCACATCGACGAACTGAATGGTGTTGTAGCCGCTGAAGCCGATCGACCGGAAGGCGCCGCTCGCGACGAGCAGCACGACCGTGACCGCGATGGGCGTCGACGGGTCGACGAACGCGAGCAGCACCAGGATCGCGGCGCCGATGATGTTCGACCCGACGATCACCGTGCGGAAGCCGAATCGCTTGATGAGCGGCGTGGTCGCCGGCTTGATGCCGATGTTGCCGACGAACAGCGCGATCACGATGAGCCCGGCCTGCGCCGCCGACCACCCGAAGCCGGACTGGAAGAGCAGGGTCACGAGGAACGGCACCGCCCCGATCATGAGCCGATAGACCCCGCCCCCTGCATTCCCCGCGCGGAATGTATCGATGCGCAGGGCGGAGAAGTCGAGCACGGGATGCCGCGCACGGCGCAGCTGCCACCAGAACAGGCATCCGCTCACGGCGGCCACAGCCAGCGCGACGGCGACCGCGAGCCAGTCGGTGCGGGTCTCGCCCACGAGTTCGCCGGCCATGACCAGGCCGGCCAGCGCGACCGCGATCAGCACGAGGCCCGACCAGTCGAGCGGCACCGGCCGCAGCTCGTCCGCGCGCGGCACCAGCAGAACAGCGGCGATCAGGGTCGCGATGCCGATCGGCACGTTGATGATGAAGATCCAGCGCCAGCCGACCGTGTCGGCGAGCACGCCGCCGACGGCCGGGGCGATCACGGGGGCGAGCAGCGCGGGCCAGGTGAGATACGCCATCGCATCGAGCAGGTCGCGCGGCTCGACCGAGCGCAGCACCGCCAGGCGCCCGACCGGCACCATCATCGCGCCGCCGATGCCCTGCAGCACGCGGAAGACGCACAGCCAGAACAGGTCGGGCGAGAGCGCGCACAGGGCGGATGCCAGCCCGAAGACCACGATCGCCGTGAGGTACACCCGGCGCGTGCCGAAGCGGTCGGCGAGCCAACCGGTCGCGGGAATGCACACCGCCAGGGCCAGCAGATAGGCCGTCATCGCGACATTGATGTCGGTCGCGCGCACTCCGAAGTCTCGGGCGATCGCGGGCGCAGCCGTCTGGATCACGGTGCCGTCGAGGAACTCCATGAATGCCGTGACGGCGACGAGCAGCGCCAGGCCGCGGTTGAAGCTCGCACTCGGCGCCATAACGCTCTTCTATGCCTCGGTGGGAATATCAGCGGCGGCCCGGCGCGTTCGCACGGCCCAGCGGCCGTCGTGCCGCGAGATCGTCACCGGGTAGTCGAGCGTCTTCGACACGAGCTCGGTGGTCAGCACCTCGTCCGCCGGCCCCTGGGCCACCACCTTCCCGGCCCGCAGCAGCATGGCGTGCGTCGTCGAGGCGGGCAGCTCTTCGAGGTGGTGCGTGACGAGCACGGATGCCAGGTCGGGGTGCTGCTCGCGCAGCTGGTCGATCCTGTCGAGCAGCTGCTCGCGCGCCGCGATGTCGAGGCCCGTCGACGGCTCGTCGAGCAGCAGCACATGGGGGTCTGCCTGCAGCGCCCGGGCGATGAGGGTGCGGCCGCGCTCCCCCTGTGAGAGGTTCGGCCACCGCGCGTCCGCGAGCGCGCCCATGCCGAGCAGCTCGAGCAGATAGTCGGCGCGCTCGACCTCGGCATCGCTCGGCGCCCAGCGCATCGGCAGCTCGGTGCCGCCCGTGCCGCCGGTGAGCACGACCTCACGCGCGGTCAGCGGGCTGAGCAGCTGATGCCGGGGGTTCACGTGGCCGATGAGGGTGCGCAGCTCGCGCAGGTCGACGCGGCCGAGCCGCTTCCCGAGCACCTCGACGGTGCCGCGGGTGGGGTGCTGGTGGGCGCCGAGCATCGACAGCAGCGTCGACTTCCCCGCACCGTTCGCGCCGATCAATGCCCAGTGCTGACCCCGCTCGACCTCGAGATCGATGTGGTCTAGAATCGCCCGGCCGTCCCGAACAAAGTCGACACCGACGGCGGAGAGGACAGGGGCGGGGCTCACCCCGCCTACGCTACCGAATCGTTTCGATCGACACTCTCACGCCGCCGAGGCTGACGCCTTCTCGGCCTCGGCGAGCAGCAGCGCCGTGCAGAACCCCTCGAGCCCCGCGTTCAGGTCGTCGATGGTGGGGAAGGTGGGGGCGATGCGGATGACGGCGTCCTCGGGGTCGTCGAGGTACGGGTGCGTCGAGCCGGCCGGCGTGATCGCGATGCCCGCCTCCGCGGCGAGCGCGATCGCGCGCTTGGCGACACCGGGCGAGACGGTCAGTGTGACGAAGTAGCCGCCCTTCGGGTCGGTCCAGCTGCCGACGCCGAACGGCGCGAGCCGGCGCCCGAACACCTCCTGCACGGCGGCGAACTTCGGCGCGATCAGAGCGCGGTGCTTCTCCATGTGCGCGGCGACGCCCTCTGGCGACTGCAGCAGCTCGACGTGGCGCAGCTGGTTGAGCTTGTCGGGGCCGATCGATTGGAACGACGCCCAGTGCGAGAACCACGCGATGTTGTCGGGCGAGGAGCCCAGGAATCCGACGCCCGCACCCGCGTACGTCACCTTCGAGGTCGACGCGAACACGAACACGCGATCCGGATTCCCCGCCTCTGCCGCGAGCCGCAGGATGTCGATCGGCTCGGGTCGCCAATCGGTGATGTGGTGCACCGCATAGGCGTTGTCCCACATGATGCGGAAGTCGTCGCCGGCCGTGAGCGCGACGAGCTCGCGCGCGACCTCTTCCGAGTACACGGCGCCCGTCGGGTTCGAGTACACCGGCACGCACCAGATGCCCTTGATGGTCGGGTCGAGCTCGAGCGCCGCCTTGACCGCCGCGATGTCGGGGCCGTCGTCGTTCAGCGGCACCGGGATCATGCGCACCCCGAGCGCTTCGGTGATGGCGAAGTGGCGGTCGTAGCCGGGCACGGGGCACAGGAACGAGACCGTCTCCTCACGGCCCCACGGCCGTTCTGACCCCGGCACGCCGTGCAGCATCGCGAACGCGAGCACGTCGTGCATGAGCGTCAGCGACGAGTTGCCGAGCGCGAGCAGCTGCGGCACGGGCACGCGCAGCACGTCGGAGAACAGCGCGCGCAGCTCGGGAAGGCCGGAGGCGCCGCCGTAGTTGCGCAGGTCGGTTCCTGCGGCATCCGTGTATGACCCCGCGCCCGGCAGCGTGAGCAGCGCGTCGGAGAGGGCGAGCTGGTCGGCGGCGGGCTTGCCACGCGTGAGATCGAGCCGCAGGCCGCGTGCTTTCAACTCGTCGTACGCCGACTGGAACTCGGCGAGACGGTCGGGCAGGGTGACGGGCGCGGTGCTCACACGGAGATCGTACCGGCGCGTCGCCTGGCGGATGCCCGTGCGCGGTCCGTGTGGGGTCGGGCCCGCACGGGTACGAGCCGGTCATGACTGATCAGGACGACCCGCGCCCGTACGACCCAGAGGAACTCGACGACGACGCCGACGAACTGGACGAGCTCGACGGCGAGATCGATGAGGCCAAGGACGAGACGACGAAGGATGCCGACGATGACGCGCTTCCCGACGAGTTCCCGAGGGGGATGCCACCGGGCAGCGCCGCGGAGCTCGACGAGGACCCCGAGCGGCGCGACCCCGACACCGACGAGAGCTGAGGTCGCGGTCTAGGAACCCGAGCGCTCGCGCACCGCGTCCAGCACGGCCGGTGTCGGGCTGTCGATGAGCTCGTCCCATTCGTGGTTCTTGTCGAGGAACTTGGTCACGTAGGGGCAGAAGTTGACGAGCCGCTTCCCCTGCGCCCGTACGTCATCGAGCGCGGCGCGCACGAGCTGCCCGGCGAGGCCGCGACCGCCGAACTCGGGGCTCACCTCTGTATGCAGGAACACACGGCGCGCGCCCTGGTCGAGGTGCTCGAGGAAGCCGGCATCCACGTCGTCACTCGTGATCACATACGTCGAGCCGGTGTCGCGCACCGTGACGTTCTCGTCGCTCATGCGGCGAGCCTACGTCTGTGGACAGCGCGCGCGGGCTCGTGGATGCCACCGGTACCGTCTCGGGCCATGAAGAGCGTCTCGTCAAGCTACGTCCGCGACAACTGGGCGCGGGTGATGGACGACGCGCTGCACGAGCCCATCGCGGTCACCTCTCACGGTCGCGCACGCGTCCTCATCGTCGACGCGAAGCTGTCCCAGAAGCTCACGGGCATCCTCGCCGAGGCGGCAGCCGAGGCCGCCGCCCCGCCGCGATACCCGTGGCTGGACCACTCACTGCCCGTCTGGGAGCGCGTCGACGCACTGAGGCAGCGCAAGAAGCAGATCTTCCTCAAGCCGATGGAGGAGTGGACCGAGGAAGAGGACGAGATTCTCGGCGAGTCGTACCGCGCCATCGAAGACGGTCTCAGGTGAGCGCGAGCTCGAGGCAGCGGTGTGTTCCCGCGCCGGCGCGCACGGCGCTGCCCCCAAACGTCTCTCAGATCACGCTTGTGCGAAATGCCGCGAGTTGGACATCTTGGACAATTCGGACAGACACGAAAAGAGCCATGTGCAACCCCCGTGCGTCGCACGCGTTTAGTGCGTCGCGGCCTGCGGCGGCTCGGTGAGCGACTCGATCGCGTCGAGCTCGGCGACGGCATCCGCCGGCAGCTCGAGCGCGGCGGCCGCGATATTCTCGGCGAGATGCACGCGACGGGATGTGCCCGGGATCAGCGCGATGTTCGGCGAGCGCTGCAGCAGCCACGCGAGCGCGACCTGCTGGGGCGACGCCTCGAGCCGCTCGGCCGCCTCGGCGAGCACGCCCGACTGCAGCGGAGTGAAGCCGCCGAGCGGGAAGTAGGGAACGTAGGCGATGCCGAGCTCGGCGGTGCGCCGCAGAATCGGCTCGTCGCCGCGCCGCACCAGGTTGTAGAGCGACTGCACGGTCACGATCGGCGCGATCGACAGCGCCTCGCTGAGCTGCGCATCGGTCACCTGGCTCAGCCCGAGGTGACCGATCTTGCCCTGCTGTTGCAGTTCGACGAGTGCGCCGACCTGGTCGGCGATGGACTCTTCGACGGTGGCCTCGGGTGAGCCCATGCGCAGGTTCACGACGTCGATCGTCTCGAGCCCCAGGTGCTCGAGATTGTCGTGCACCTGGGCGACGAGGCTCTCGGGGCTGCGGTCCATGTTCCAGGCGCCGTCCGGCCCGCGCGAGGCGCCGACCTTCGTGACGATGTGCAAGCCCGCGGGGTACGGGTGGAGCGCCTCGCGGATGAGATCGTTCGACACGTTGTACCCGTAGAAGGCGGCCGTGTCGATGTGCGTGACTCCGGCGTCGACGGCGGCGCGCAGCACCGCGATCGCCTCGTCGCGGTCGCGCGGTGGGCCCCAGACGCCGGGGCCCGGAAGCTGCATGGCGCCGTAGCCCATGCGCGTGATGGTGAGGTCAGGGGCGAGGGTGAGGGTTCCGCCAGCGATGCTCATGTATTTCCTAACTATCCGGTTAGTCAGAGACTAGATCGGGACTAACCATTTAGTCAAGAAATACGATGAGCTGAGAAGAGAGGTGAACGGATGCCTGAACCCGAGCAATCGCCCGCGGCCGCCGGCCGCGCAGAAGCGACCCGTCAGCGCATCCTCGAGTCCGCGTTCGCCGAGTTCTCGACCTACGGCTTCGCCGGCGCCCGCGTCGACCGCATCGCGAAGGCCGCCGGCTGCAACAAAAACCTGATCTACATCTACTTCGACAGCAAAGAAGGCCTTTTCGACGAGACGCTGCGCCGGCGGCTGCGCATCGTCTCGGAGCAGAACCCGCTGACCCCCGCCGACCTCGCGGAGTTCGCGGGGCGCACCTTCGACTTCGTGATGGCCAACCCCGAGGTCATCCGGCTCACGGCGTGGACCAAGCTCGACCCCGACACGCCAGACCCCGCGGCCCACGGCGAGGGCGCCGGAGCGAAGGCGGCCGCCCTGCGCGCGGCCCAGCAGGCGGGCGAACTGACGGATGCCTGGGATGCCGAGTTCCTCATCACCTTCGTCATGTCGCTTGCGACCGCGTGGGTGCCGGCCTTCCCCTACGGCGCGCCCGGTCTCGACCACGCGCGCATCCGCGCGCAGATCGTCCGCGCGGTGGCTGCGGTGCTTGCCGCACAGGCGCCCTCCTCGGGGCCCGAGTAGCGCCAGTCCTCACTACGCTCACCCTCATGGCCTACGAGTTCACGTCCGAGCTCTACGAGTGGTCGGCCCGCGACAACTGGTTCTTCGTCGATCTGCCGCCCACCGTGAGCGACGAGATCACGGCGTTGCCTCTGATTCCGGGCGGCTTCGGCTCGGTGAAGGTCGAGGCGACGGTCGGCCACGTGACCTGGCGTACCTCGGTGTTCCCCGACGACAAGCGGGGCACCTTCGTGCTGCCGATCAAGAAAGAGGTGCGAGCCCGCAACTCGCTCGTTGCGGGCTCGCCGGTCGAGGTCACCCTCGAGGTCGTGCGATAGACGCCGGCGGAGCGACGAACCCCGACCGGGCGCCCCTGGCACCGGCATCCGGATCGCCTGCGCCGAATGCGTGCGCGACCCGCTCGGCGACCTGATGCCAGTGTTCGTTGGCGTGCTTCTGCTTTTCGTATTTCGCCCGCTCGCGCAGCTCGAGGATCACATCGGCGTACTCGAGCTCTTCAGCGGGCGACATGATGTTGTGCGACATCGGCCCCTCCAAACCTTGACCGAACGTGGCGCTCTGCCCACCATTCGAGGCTAGGAGCGACCACTGACATTCGTGGCGCCCGCGCTGCCGAGCTGCTGGCTGCCTACGTCAGAGGGTCGACGCCAGCGCGTCGATCACGACATCTGAGAGGCGCGAGATGTGGGCGAGTCCGCTCTTCCGCGGCAAGATCACGCTGTTCAGCCAGACCATCACCGTGTCCGTCTGCGGGTCTGCCCACGCGTTGCAGACGGCGCTGCCGTTGTGCCCGAACATGCTCTCGTTCGCGTGCGTCCCCATCGGCCGCACCTGGCCGGGGAAGCCGAGCTGGAATCCTGTCCCCCAGCGCATGGTGTGGCCGATGACACGGTCGATCTCACCCTCGGCCGACACGGCCCGCGCGTCGGCGATCGTCTCGGGCGGCAGCACGCCGTCTCCGCCCCGCAGCAGCGCGCGGTAGAAGTGCGCGAGGTCGCGCGCGGTCGTCTGGACTCCTGCGGCCGGGATCACCGCCTCGCGCACGGTGCGCCGGTTGAATGCCGCTTCACGTATATGTTCCACGGGATGCCCCGCCCGAAGCGGCACATGGCGTTCCCACGCCTCTCGCGCCAGGGCGAGGTGAGTGTCGCCGAGGCCGAGCGGCCGCACGAGCTCGTCGTCGATGAACCGGTCGACGGGGCGCCCGTCGACGCGGCGCACGAGCTCGCCCAGCGTGAAGCCGAAGCTCAGCACTTCATAGGCGACGACGCGGCCCGGCGGGTAGCGCAGCGCCGCCTCCTCGGCCGCCTGAACGGATGCCCGCCAGTCGGCCATGCGCAGCGCATCGCCGAGCATCCAGCCGGCCGAATAGGGCGCTCCACTGCGATGGGTGAGCACGTGCCGCACCGTGACGGCTGACTTGCCGTTTCTGGCATATTCCGGCCAGTAGTCGGCCACCGGTGCATCCAGCTCGAGCCGGCCGCGCTGCGCCAGCAGGTGCACGGCGAGCGCGGTGAAGGGCTTGCTGACGCTGAAGGTATAGAAGAGGTCGCTCGGCTGCGCGCCGACCAGTTGCTCGAAGACGACCTCGTCGCCGCGCATGACGATGATCGACGAGGCGCCACCACGCTCGGCGGCGACACGAGCCACGTCATCCCACCCCACGCGGGAAGGCTAGCGCCGGACCCCTCTTGCCCAGCACAACCGGCCAAGCATCCGATCTCTCCCCAATTCGGCCATCGGCGCGGTTCGTGCGCCGCGGCGCTTCCCTAACGTCGCCTGCCATGACGACGCGAATGGATGCCCCGACGGTCGCCGGCCTGGTGAGCCGGCTGCGGTCGGCAGCGGCTGCGGCGAGTGAGGCCGAGCACGCCGCCGTGCTGGCGTTCGACGAGCTGCTTGCCCGGGCGGCGCGCTACCCCGACGTGCACGCGGCACTCGCGCAGTACTGGTCCGCGCGCACGGGCAGTGGGGCGGCGATCTGCGGTCACATCGGCCAGGTCGCCGACGCGCTCGACGAGGCGGCGGACGAGCTCGAGCACGACGATCTGCTCGTCACCGGGGCGCTCTCGTGAGCACGCTCGTCGACGTCGGCCCGCTTGCTGCCGCAGCGGCCGACTACCGGCTGGCGGTCGGGCGACTCGAGGATGCCGCGGCCGACGCCGAGGCGGCGTGGAAGCTGCTGCCGGCGGCGCTCGACTCCCCCGGCACGCAGCTGGCCGTCGGGCGCTATGTCGGCCCGGCGCATCAGCTCTCCAGCGGCCTGCTCGGGGCAGCCGATGCCTTGCACGCGGCGCTGCTCGCCGAGGTGCAGCCGCTGCGCGAGCTGTCGTATCAGGCGGCGGCGAACCCCGACGACCCGAGCTGGGCGGTCGGCGTCGACGCCGCGGAGGCGTCGCTTGCCGCGACGATCGCAGCGATCCGCGGCGGCGAGGCCGGTTCGGTGGACCTGCCGTGCCCGGCGCCCCAGGGGTGGACGGCGACGAGGCGGCTGGGTGCCGCAAGCCTCGTCGCACCGATCGCCCCCACGGCCGGCGTGCCCGCTTTCAGCGCGCTCGTCGAGGGGGCGGGCGCGGCAGCCGCCGCAGGTGCAGCCGGCCTGCTCGGCGTGCTCTCGCTGGTGCTGTCGATGGGCGGCTCGACCGACGAAGTCGCCTCCCGTCCGCACGACCAGAGCAACCGGAAGCCTCGCAGAGGCATCGACAAAGTGCGCATCACGCCGTGGACGCCCTGCAATCCGTGGGAGCACGGGCCCGGCTGCCAACAACACCTGTCTGGGGATAAACCAGGCGACCAGCCGTTCACCGGTGACAAGGTGAGGGGCGACGAAGAGCCGGGCGACATGCTCGGAACCAAGCCGGACTGGACGAAAGAACGGGCGTGGAACGATGAGGGTTGGGTCTACAAGGAGCCGGGCAGCGAGCGCTCACAGCGCGTCGCAGAGCCGGGTCATGACGATCGATACCCGAACGGCTACGTGCAGTTCACAAACAAGAACGGGCAAGTCATCGACCTCAGCGGGCGCACAGTGAAACCCACGTCCGACGCGGCACACGTCGTGCGCAACGCAGACGGAAGTTTCCCCACTCCCAAGGGGTGGGCCAAGTGACGACCAAGAATCTCGGCTTTGACGGGGCGGATGTCTGGACGATCGCATTTCAGCCCGGCAGCATCCGGCTCTGGTTCGGGGAAGGCGGGACCTACCTGGAGGTGTCCGGCGTCTGGGATCTTGTCTGGCCGGATGGCTCGACGTCGGCGTATGACACCGACTCAGCAGGTCGCCATCCGGACACGGCCAGGCTGATCGAATCACTCGCGGAGGCCCATGTCGTCACGGCCATCGCCGACACCGAGACGTCGGTGCTCGATGTCGAGTTCGACAGCGGCTTGAAGCTGCACTATGAGCCGACTGATTCGCCGTACGAAGAGTGGCAGGCGCGCAACCGCGACGACCGCACGTACGTCTGCCTCACCACCAACAGGCTCACATGGTTCCCTGCGGACAGCGAGTCGAGCGCGGCTGACGAAGCTGCCCCCGAACAGGTCGCCTGGTACGAGGGCAGCGCCCCCCGCGTCGTCGATCTCGAAATATCCGGCCGCATCTACGGCGTGACGGTGCACGCCGAGAGTGTGCAGCTTGAGACCTGGACAGGAACCATCTTCTTCGCCGGCCCGTTCACCATCACCGATGAGACGGGTGAGCCCCATCGTTTCGATCCGAAGCTCAAGGCATCCGACCCGCACACCGGCGAAGTGCTCGAGCTACTCATCGACAGTCAGATCGAGACCGCCGCGCTTACTGCCGAGACGAGCGAACTCGACGTCTCGTTCACCGACGGCAAGCGACTCACGTGGGCCGCGGCCGCAAAGGGCCAGGGGCACTTCATGGCCCGCCACAAGAACGGGCGTCAGTACTGGAGCGCGTCCGACGGCGGCGTCTTCTGGTACGGGGGCCCGAAGGGCACACACCCGACGTTTCTCGTCGGCGGGCCAAAGAAGACCGACCGCACCGACTGAGCGGCGGTGGCGACTTGCCCGAGGCGGCGAAACGCCCGCTCCGCGCCGAAGGATGTCGGTGGTCCGCTGGAGAATGGCCGCACAGCAGGGGGCAGTCAGGCACCTGTCCCCCGTGGGAGGGGTCCTCATGTTGGGACTGATGGGTGCGAACCCCGCGACGTAGGACAGTAGCGTGACCGATTTGCGAGGTGCCAAGAGCGCAACGGCCGCAGCGGCCACGCTGCGGGCGCACCCCGCTGCGGCATCTGCCATCGCATCGTGTCTCAACGCCCAGGCCGAGTCGCGCCCTCGCTCGGCGTTCGGCAAAGCATTCGGAGTCAGCCCGCTGTCCGAGGCATCCCGAGGCCCCTACGTCGCGGCGCTCGGCGCGCTGCATGTCGCCGACGAGCTCGCAAAGCTCGGTCCTGACTGGGAAATCTTGCACGGCGTTCCCGCCGGCGAGCGCGGCGGTGTCATCGATCACCTCGCCATCGGCCCGGCCGGGGTCTTCGCGCTCGACGTCCTTCACCAGCAGGCCGACACCGTCACCGTGCGGGGCGACCTGCTTGCAATCAACGGCGTCCCGCGACCGCACCTCGCGCTGGCGCGCGACCTCGCGACCGACGCAGCCGTGAACCTCACCCGCGTGACCGGGCTCAACGTTCCCGTGCGCGGCCTCATCGTCTACGTCGCGCCGCAGTCCGTGTCGGTGCGCGACGAGCCAGACGACGTCGGCGTCACAAGCGATCGCACGCTGTGCAAGTGGCTCGCCACTCGTGAGCACGTGCTCGACGCGGCGACCGTGGCAGCGATCGCGGATGCCGCGGCCGAGCCGTCCACCTGGCGAGGCGCCGCCCCGCACCGCGCCCCCGGCTTCGATGGCACCGCATTCGATGCGCTGCGCGTAGAGGTGCAGCGCGCCTGGCTCGCCCGCGGTTTCTGGGGCACGGCCCTCATCGCGGCGGCGGCCATCGCTGCGGTGCAGTTGTTCGGCGCCTGAGCCCTCAACCCGGCCTCGCCTACCGAACACTTACAGCCGAGTAATTCTCGAAGCGGCGTTCTACCTCGGCCCCCCACTACGGGGGCAATTTCGGCCCAGCCAGGGCATCTTGGACAATTCGCGGCCACCCGATGTCGGTGGTGCCCGGAAACGTGCTCGCTCGCCTCGAGCACCTCCGCTCGCGGCATCCGTTCGAAAGAAAGCCGCACGAAATGTCCGACGCAACCACGCAGCCCTACTCGCCCGAGCCCTACCCGGCGCCGCCGCAGCCCGGCCCGAGCACCAGCGGCACCGGCCCGAACCCCACTGGCACCGGCCCCGGCGCAGCCCCCGGCCGCCC
>NZ_JBLRDT010000072.1:0-12922 GCF_057512245.1 Gryllotalpicola sp. CP2-P1 | reverse complement strand
AGCTGCGCTTGGCGAGGTCGAGCGCGAACAGGGCGGTCGCGACGACATACAGCCCCATGACCACGTAGATCGCGATCTCGGAGATGGTGGAGAGGGTCTCGGTCACGTCGTTACGCTACGCCTTCGAGTTGTTGAGTTCGCCTACAGAACGAGCATCGGGAAGTGAGGCTGCGTGGGCGGATGCCAGCGCCTCGACCGCCTCGTCGAGGCGCGGGTCCTCACCGCGGGCGAGGCCGGCGTATTCGAGGGTCACCTGCCCTGCGGCATCCGGCTTCGCCTTCACCCACATGCGGCGCCGCGGCACGAACAGCGACGTGAGCAGCCCGCCCAGAATCAGGATCGCGAACACCAGCACCCAGCCCTGCGTGGGGTCGTGGTGGATGTCGAGCGACGCATACCGCTCGACCCGGTCGAAGGTCACCGTGCCGAGGCCGCCGGGAAGCTTCGCCGTCTCGCCGACGCCGAGGTCGAGCGCCGGCGACGACTTCACCCCGGGCCCCGCGATCTGCGTGAGGTGGTCGGTGTTGAGCTCGTAGACGGACTGGGGAACGCCCTTGTCGAGGCCGAGGTTCCCCGAGTACACCGTGAGCGATACGCGCGGATTCTTGAGCCCGGGGTAGCTCGACACGAGCTGGCCGTTCGCGGCGCGGCCAGCCGTCGGCATGAAGACGCCGGCGATGCCGAGCTGTTTCTTCAGCCCGTCGGTCACCTTGATCACGCCCTGCGAGGTCATGTTCGCGTCTTCGGCGAGGAACGGCGTCGGCCCGCTCGCGACGACCTCGCCCTTCGCGTTGCGGAAGGTCAGGACCGGTGAGTAGCCGTTGCCGAGCAGGTAGACACTCGTGCCGTCGATGCGCAGCGGGTGGTTGACCTTGATGTGCGCGTCGTAGCTGGTGCCGTCGCTCTTCGTGGCGGTGACGCTCGCGTCGTAGTCGAGCGGCTGGCCGAGCGCGTTCTTGTTCGCCGACTCGTATTCGACGGCCAGCTTCTTCACCGTGACCGAGTACGGCGGCAGGTTCTCGCCCGTCACCCAGCGCCCGGGGTTGAACGAGTCGAGGTTCACGCTCGTGTCGACGAAGGTCTGCCCCACCGTCACGATGCGCTGCGCTGTCCAGCCGAAGCTGCTGCCGATGCCGACGACGATGAGGATGCCGAGCAGGGCGATGTGGAAGACGAGGTTGCCCGTCTCGCGCAGGTAGCCGCGCTCGGCCGAGACGGATCTCTCGCCGCGCGGCCCCTCGAAGAGGGCGGTGCGATACCCCTGTGCCGCGAGGATCTTCCGCGCCTCGGCGACCGCGGCCGCGGCATCCGTGCCCTCCGGCGCCGTCGTGCTGCGGAAGCCCGCCATGCGGTTCAGCCGCACCGGCGTCTTCGGCGGCTTGGCCATCATCGCGTCGACGTGGTGCTTGACGCGCGGGATGATGCAGCCGACGAGCGAGACGAACAGCAGCAGGTAGATGGCCGAGAACCACACCGAGGAATAGGTGTCGAACAGCTGCAGCTTGTCGAGGATCGGGTACAGCGTCGGGTGGTCGAGCTGGTACTGCGTGACGCCGTTCGGGTCGCTCAGGTGCTGCGGCACGAGTGAGCCGGGCACCGCGGCGAGGGCGAGCAGCAGCAGCAGGAACAGCGCGGTGCGCATGCTCGTCAGCTGGCGCCAGAACCAGCGCGCCCAGCCGATGGGGCCAAGCTTCAGGTTGCCGACGGATGCCCCGCCCGCACCCCCTGCGCCGCCGTCGTCCCCCGCGGGGTCGACGGTGTCGATGTGGTCGCTCGGCAGCAGGTCGCCGCCCGCGCTGCGATCGAACTGCGAGGTGCGCGCGGTCGCCGGGGTGCCGGCCTCGTCGAGATCAGACTGCGGTCTGGAAATAGGGAAGCACCTCCTGCAGCTTGAGGACCATCTCGTTCCACAGCCCGCTGACCATGAGCACCCCGATGGCGACGAGCAGCGCGCCACCGACCAGGTTCACGAGGCGGATATGCCGCTTGAGGAATGCGACCGCGGACGACGCCCAGCCGAGCCCGAGGGCGATCAGCAGGAACGGAATGCCGAGGCCGAGCGCGTAGCAGAGCGCGAGCAGGGCGCCCTGCCACGGCGAGCCGCTGTTGAAGCTCAGGCTCGAGATCGCGGCGAGCGTCGGGCCGTAGCAGGGGCTCCAGCCGAGCGCGAAGACGATGCCGAGCAGCGGAGCGCCTGCGAGGCCCGAGCGAACCCGCCAGCCCGGCTTCACGATGCTCTGCAGGAACGAGAACTGCCCGATGAACACGAGGCCGAGCAGAATCACGATGGCGCCGGCGACGCGGGTGATCACGTCGCGGTAGACGCCGATCCACAGCCCGAGGCTCCCGAAGACGTAGCCCGTGATGACGAACACGACCGCGAAGCCGAGCACGAACAGCCCGACGCCGAGCCCGAGGCGGGCCTGACCGCGCCGGTCGCCCTTCGCGGCGGTCGAGCGGCCGTCGGTGAATCCGCCGATGTACGCGAGGTAGCCGGGCACGAGCGGCAGCACGCACGGCGACGCGAACGAGACGAGCCCGGCGAGCAGCGCGATCGGCACCGCGACGACGAGCTGCCCGCTCGAGACCAGCTCGGCGAACGGGTTGTTCACGAGCGGCCTTCGGCGAGTGCGCTGTCGATCAGCGTCGACACCGTCGAGGGCTGATCGTTGATCGGGCCCTCGATGCGCGCCGCGACGCGGCCCTGCTTGTCGAGGATGATCGTGGTCGGCGTCGCGTTCGGGCGATAGGTGCCGCTGAACGCGAGCTGCACGGCGCCCTTCTGCGCGTCGAGGATCGACGGGTAGGTCATCCCGAACGTCGTGTCGAACGACTTCGCGCTTGCCGCATCGTCGCGCGTGTTGACGCCGACGAAGTCGACGCCCTTGCCCGCGTACTGCGTGCTCAGCTTCTGCAGCGTCTTCGCCTCGACCCGGCACGGCGGGCACCCCGCGTACCAGAAGTTCACGACGATGACGTCGCCCGCGTGGGCCGCGGTCGAGAAGGTCGAGCCCTCTTCGGTCTTCCCCGAGAACGGCACGGCCTCCTTGCGGTCGGCCGGCTTGATCTCGGTCACGCCGGTGCCCGAGATGTAGCCCTTGTTGTCGCCGTTCTCGTACTGCGACTGCAGGGCGGTCGCGGTGCAGCCCGACAGCACCGTCGCGGCGATCACGGCAGAGGCGACGGATGCCAGAACTCGACGCGCCCGCATCACACCGCCCCCACGTCGACGGCCGCGCCCTGCAGCTCGCCCGCCGGGTCGGTGTAGCCGACCTCGCGGATCGTGCCGTCGGCGCCGCGCTCGAAGCTCGTGATGCTCGACAGGTTGCAGCGGCGCTGGCGCGGATCGTGCATCAGCCGCTCACCCGCCAACGAGAGGTGCGTGACCCAGATCGGCAGCTGGTGGCTCACCATGATCACGTCGCCGGGGTCGTCGCCCGACAGGGGCGGCAGCTCGAAGGCATCCGCCATCGCTGCGGTCATGCGGGCGACGATCGAGCTGTAGGCCTCGCCCCACGAGGGGCGCAGCGGGTTGACGAGCCAGGGCCAGTTGACGGGGTTCTTGACCGCCTTCTCCATCACCTTGCCCTCGAAGTGGTTGCTCGGCTCGATGATGCGGGGGTCGGTGCGGATGTCGAGGTGCAGCGCCGAAGAGATGGGGGCGGCGGATTCCTGAGCCCGCACGAGCGGGGAGGCGATCAGCGCCGCGACCGGCCGCTCGCGGGCGACCAGCTCGTCCGCTGCGGCCTGCGCCATGCGCCGACCGAGCTGCGAGAGGTGGAACTCGGGGAGTCGGCCGTAGAGCACATGGTCGGGGTTGTACACCTCGCCATGGCGCACGAGATGCACCTGCCGACTAGCCACGGCGCAAGTCTACGGAGGCCGTTCCCCTGAAATCCCTGCGAGCCGGGCGTTGTGCCGCCGGGGTGCGGTTCGCCTCGCGGCCCACAGGATCGGGGAGCGGGGTGCACGACGGTCTGCCGGTTTCGCGGGGCACGCCCCGGTACGATTGCCCCGTGACTCACCGCACCCTCATCAAGGACCTTTCCGCTCTTCCCGACGGCCCCGTGACCGTCGCCGGCTGGGTCGAGACGGTCCGCGATCAGAAGAAGGTGCAGTTCGTGGTGCTGCGCGACGAGTCCGGTGCGCTGCAGCTCGTGAACCCGGCGACGCGCGAGATCTCGCCGGAGGCGGCCTCTGACACCGAGGGCGCCGCGGCGGCGGCATCCGCCCTCGCACTCACCGAGTCGATCTCGGGGCTGTCCCTCGGCACCTTCATCACGGTGACCGGCGAGCTCAAGCACGACGAGCGCGTGAAGCTCGGCGGCCTCGAGGTCAAGGTCGGCACCCTCGACGTCGCGGGGGCGTCGCTGCCCGAGGCGCCGATCGCCGCCGACTCGAGCCTCGACAAGCGCCTCGACTACCGCTGGCTCGACCTGCGCCAGCCGAAGAACGCGCTCATCTTCCGCATTCAGACGACGCTCGAGCACGCGTGGCGTACCTGGTGGGTCGACAACGGATTCGTCGAGATCCACACCCCGAAGCTGATGGAGTCCCCGTCAGAGTCGCGCGCCGAGCTGTTCCAGCTCGACTACTTCGACCTCGGCACGGCGTACCTCGCGCAGAGCCCCCAGCACTTCAAGCAGATGGCGCAGGCGGCCGGCTTCGGCAAGGTCTTCGAGATCTCCCCCGTCTTCCGCGCCGACCCGTCGTTCACCTCGCGGCACGCGACCGAGTTCATGTCGGTCGACGCCGAGATCTCGTGGATCGACTCGTACACCGATGTCATCGACATGCAGGAGCAGCTGCTCGCCGCCGGCCTCGCCGCCGTCAAGGCGAAGCACGGCGACGAGATCCGCGAGCTGTTCGGCATCGAGGTCGAGGTTCCGCAGGTTCCGTTCCCGCGCATCCCGCTCGCCGAGGTGCACGAGATCTTGAAGAACGAGCGCGGCTACACGGTGCCGCGCGAGGACGGCGACCTCGACCCCGAGGGCGAACGCCAGATCAGCGCGTATGTGAAGGAGAAGTACGGCCACGACTTCGTGTTCGTGACGGACTACCCCGCGAGCATCCGCCCGTACTACCACATGCGCGATGCAGAGACCGGGCTGACCAAGTCGTACGACCTGATCTACAACGGCACCGAGATCACGACCGGCGCGCAGCGCGAGCACCGCATCGACGAGCTGCTCGCGAACGCGAAGGACAAGGGCCTCGACCCTGCCGGCATCGGCGAGTACCTGGAGTTCTTCAAGTACGGCATCCCGCCGCACGGCGGCTTCGGCATGGGCCTCGCCCGGGTACTGATGCTGCTGCTCGGCGAGAGCTCGATCCGCGAGACGACCCTGCTCTTCCGAGGCCCGACCCGCCTCGCGCCGTAACCCCCTGCCTCGGCCCCGGGCCCGAGTCCCCCGGCCCATGTCCCCCGAAGTGTGAGTTTGGGGGGCCCATGTCCCCCGAAGTGTGAGTTCGGGTTCCCTTTTCGTCAGACAAGGGACCCGAAGTCACACTTCGGGTGAGTTCGAGATCGAGCTTGAGCTCGAGATCGGGATTGAGTTCGAGCTCGAGCTCGAGGCGGCTACAGCGACCCGTCGACCGCCACGCGCGACTCGGGGTTGACCACCGTGCGGATCCAGGCCGCGGCCTCCTGATGGGCGGGGTGCACGATGTACTGCTCGAGACCGGCGGCGTCGGCGAAATCTGCGACGACGGCGACCGAGTTGGTCGTGCGCTCGTCGACCTCGTCGATGATCACGGCGATCGACTGGATCGACGGCACCACACCCTCGAGCGCGAGCAGGCGCGAGCGCACGCCCTCGGCATCCGCACGGCGCTGCGCCGCGTCATCCGACTTGAGGGTCCACGCGACGATGTGACGCAGGGTCATACGAGCTCCTTGAGTGCCTTCTCGAAGCGCGCCGGGTCGACGCGCCAATAGGTGTGCATCTTCCCGTCGATGAGCACGACCGGGATCTCCTCACCGTACCGAGCCTGCAGCGCCGGGTCACCGAGGATGTCGATCTCGTCGACCTGAAGATCACGATCTCTGGCATCGGATGCCTGCACCCGCGCCACCACGTCGTCGACGACTTTCCTCGCGTCATCGCACAGGTGGCAGCCGGGCTTCGAGTAGAACGTGATGCGGTGGGGCACGCCTCCAGCCTAGGCACGAGGTCTCCATTCGGCTTCGCCGAGTCGACCGGCGGCAGGCATCCGATCAACAGAAGAAGCGCCAAGGCGAATGCCCTGGCGCTCTCTGCTGGCAGATCGAGATCTACTTCTTGTTGCGACGCTGGTGGCGCGTCTTGCGAAGAAGCTTGCGGTGCTTCTTCTTCGCCATGCGCTTGCGGCGCTTCTTGATGACAGAACCCACGGAAACCTCACAAAGATCGGGGATGCCGCACGTCGAGCGCGACACAAACAGCCATCTTACCAGCCGCAGGAAGTGGCCCCGAACGGCCCGGAACGGCTCCGCCCGAGCAGTGCCCGAGCAGTGCCCGCCTACCGCTTGACGCGTGAGGCGAGCGCGGCGGCACGGGCGGCAGCCCCCGCGGCGACCTTGCCGACCGACGCCGCGAACTCCTTCTGCGACTCGGAGAGGCCGGTCGCCCCGAAGCCGACCGACGACGCGGCGCCGACGGCCGTGGCATCCGCCGCGTCGCTCGGCTCCTCGGCCGTGCCGAGGAACGGGAACAGCCACTCGTCGACCTCTTCGAGCGGCGACGGGTCGAGGTGGTAGTAGCGGTGCTGACCCTCCTCGCGCACGCGCACAAGCCCGTAGTCGCGAAGCACCTTGAGGTGCTTCGAGACCGTCGGCTGCGACAGCTCGAGCGCCTGCACGATCTGCGACACCGACACCTCACCGCTGCCCGTGGTCTGGGATTCCAGCAGCACCTGCAGAATCTCCCGCCTGGTCGAGTCGGCAACGATGTCAAAGATGTCGGCCATAGGGGCAAGAGTAGCCAGTCCCGGGCGGTCAGGGCAGGATGGGCGAGTGGAGGGCGGGGGATGTCGGTGACCGCGGTCGCAGCGAGGCGGGGCCGGCGCGGCATCCGCGAGTCCTTCTCCGACTTCGCCGCGGCGAGCCCCAGCCGCTTCGCGCTGCTCGTGTTCGCCGCGCTCGTGCTGGTCTGGACGGGCCTGCTGTCGCTGCCCGCCTCGAGCGCAGCGCACACGGCGACCGACTTCGCCGACGCGCTCTTCACCGCCATCTCGGTGGTGTGCGTGACGGGGCTCTCGACCGTCGACATGACGACGCACTGGTCGGGCTTCGGCGAGGTGGTCATCTATGTCGGGGTGCAGATCGGCGGCATCGGCGTGCTGACGCTCGCCTCGACGCTGGGGCTCATCATCAGCCGGCACCTGGGGCTGCGCGCCCGACTGATCGCCGCGGGCGACACCAATCCGCTGCGCTCGCACAAGGGGCCGGTGGCCGAGAGCCAGGCCGTGCGGCTCGGCGAGGTCGGCGGTCTGCTGCGGACGATCGCGATCAGCGTGGTCGCCATCGAAGCGGTCGCCGCGCTGATCCTCTTCCCGCTGCTGCTCGCGCACGGCTTCACGCTCGGCGAGTCGGCCCGCGACGCGGTCTACTACTCGGCCATGGCGTTCACGAACACCGGCTTCTCCCCCAACAACAACGGACTGCTTCCGTTCGCGCACGATTACGTGTTCCTCACGACGATCGCGGTCACGGTCACGCTGGGGGCGATCGGATTCCCCGTGATCTACGCCCTCGCCCGCGTCATCCGCAACCCCTCCCAACGCCGCCGCATCGTCTCGCTGCACGTGAAGCTCACCGTGGTCACCTATCTGGTGCTGTTCGTCATCGGCGGCCTGGTCCTCTGGCTGCTCGAGCGCGACAATGCGCAGACCCTCGGCGCCCGCGGCGGCGGCGACAGTGTCTTCCAGGGGTTCTTCCTGTCGGCGATGGCGCGCTCGGGCGGCTTCGCGACGTTCGATGTGGCGCACCTGCACAACTCGAGCCTGCTCGTGACCGACATGCTGATGTTCATCGGCGGCGGCTCGGCCTCGACCGGCGGCGGTATCAAGGTGACGACGCTCGCGGTGCTGTTCCTCGCGGCGGTGGCCGAGGCGAAGGGCGTCGAGAGCATGGAGGCGTTCCATCGCCGCATCCCGAACGACGTCCTCCGGGTCGCGGTGTCGGTCGTGCTCTGGGGAGCCACGATCGTGGCCGTGGCATCCGTCACCGTGCTCGCGATCACGCGCGACTCGCTCGACCACGTGCTGTTCGACGTGATCAGCGCCTTCGCGACCTGCGGCCTGTCGACGGGACTGACGATGGGCGCGCCGACGCCGGCGGTCTACGTGCTGGGCCTCACCATGTTCTTCGGCCGCATCGGCAGCATCACGCTCGCGGCAGCCCTCGCACAGAGCCAGCAGCGCCGGCTCTACGCACACCCGGAAGAGAGGCCCATCGTTGGCTAGCCCGCACGCACACCAGATCCGGCACGACGCACCCGTGCTGCTCATCGGCCTGGGCCGCTTCGGGTCGGCCGCGGCCGCCGAGCTCGATCTGCTCGGCCGCGAGGTGCTCGCGGTCGACAGCGACGCGGCGCTCGTCCAGGAGTGGGCCGAGCAGGTCACGCACACCGTGCAGGCCGACTCGACCCAGCTCGACGCCCTGCGCCAGATCGGCGCCGCGGAGTTCCAGATCGCCATCGTCGCCGTCGGCTCTCAGATCGAGGCATCCGTGCTCATCACCGCGAACCTCGTGGAACTCGGCATCCCGCAGATCTGGGCGAAGGCGGTGTCGAAGTCGCACGGCCGCATCCTCGAGCGCATCGGCGCGCACCACGTCATCTACCCGGAGGCCGAGGCCGGCGAGCGCATCGCGCGACTCGTGAGCGGGCGGATGCTGGACTTCATCCAATTCGACGACGACTTCGTGTTCGTGAAGATGCACGCGCCGCGGCCGCTCTTCGGCAAGACCCTCACCGAGTCCGGCGTGCGCACCGTGCACAAGGTGACGGTCGTCGGCATCAAGAGCCCGGGCGAGCCGTTCACGCACGCCACCGAGCAGACGGTCGTGCACGAAGGCGACCTCATCGTCGTCTCGGGCCGCGAGGCCGACGTGCAGCGCTTCGCGGGGCTCGAGGGCTGAACCCCTCCCGCCTCGCTGGTCGAGTAGGTCGCGCTGGTTGAGTAGGTCGCGCTGGTTGAGTAGGTCGCTCTGCGACCGTATCGAAACCCTCTCCTGGCGAGGAAAGAGTCTGGTCTCGATACGCGCTTCGCGCTACTCGACCCGGCGGATACGCTCGCTGGCGCTCGCTACTCGACCGCCGTAGGCGCGGCGAGCTCGCGCGCCCGAGCGAGGGCCGCGTCGGTCGCGCGGTCGAAGAGCACCGAGAGGTTCGCACCCTGCAGCACCTCGATCGCCTTCTCGGTCGTACCCTTCGGGCTCGTCACGCGGCGGCGCAGCTCGGCGGGGTCCTCGCCGGTCGCGACCAGCAGCTCGCTCGCCCCGAGGAAGGTCTGCTCGACGAGCAGCTTCGCCTGCGCGGGGCTGAAGCCCTTGGCGACGGCGGTCTTCGTCAGCTCCTCGATGAGCAGGAAGACGTAGGCGGGCCCCGACCCCGAGATGGTCGAGAGCGCGTCGAGCTGCTCCTCCGGCACCTCGACGACCGCGCCGACCGTCTCGAACAGCGCTCGCACGAGCGCGACGTCGTCGGCCGTCGCGCGCGGCCCGGCGCTCACGCCCGTCACGCCGCGGCCCACCTGGGCCGGCGTGTTCGGCATGGTGCGGATGACGGCGACGGATGCCGGGACGGCCGCCTCCATCGTCGCGACGGTCACCCCGGCGGCGACGCTCACGACGACCGCGTCGGGCTCGAGGTCGGCGGCGACCTCGGCGAGCACCTCGGGCACGAGGTGCGGCTTGACCGCCAGCACGACGAGCTTCGCCCCGCGCACGGCCGCGCGGTTGGCATCCTCATCGCTCTCGGTGGCGGCCGCAGTGACGCCGGCCACGTCGGCGAACGTCGCCGCCTTCTCGGCCGTGCGCGAGGTGACGCGGATGCCGCCCTCGACGGTCACGGCGGGTGAGAGCAGTCCGTTCAGGATCGCCCCGGCCATCGATCCGGCACCGAGGAACGCGATGGGGGGCAGGGTCGTGCGAGGCGCGTCGGTCATGGCCCCACCCTATTTGCGCCCCGCGCCGACAGTTGCGCCCGCGGGCCGGGGCGCAACTGTCGGTTCAGGGCGCAGAACCGGCTCATAGGATGGGCGCCATGACCGACGCACCGGCCGCCACCGCCACCGAGCACCAGCCCGAGTCCCACGGTGGCGCCGCGATCTTCGCCGCCCTCGGCGCCAACGTCGGCATCGCGATCGTCAAGTTCCTCGCGTTCCTGTTCTCGGGCTCGAGCTCGATGCTCGCGGAATCCGTGCACTCGCTCGCGGATTCGGGCAATCAGCTGCTGCTGCTCATCGGCGGCCGCCGCGCGAAGCGCAGCGCCGACCGCGAGCACCCCTTCGGCTACGGCCGCGAGCGCTACGTCTACGCCTTCGTCGTCGCCATCATCCTGTTCTCCGTGGGCGGGGTCTTCTCGATCTACGAGGGCGTGCACAAACTGCAGGAAGCAGACCACTACGTGCGCCCTCACCTGTGGTGGCTGCCGCTCGCGGTGCTGCTGATCTCGATCGTGCTCGAGGGCCTCTCGCTGCGCACGGGCATGGCCGAGTCGCGAGCGCACAAGGGCTCCGGCACGTGGCTCCAGTTCATCCGCCGCGCGAAGAACCCCGAGCTGCCCGCCGTGCTGCTCGAAGACATCGCGGCCCTCACCGGTCTCGTGCTCGCGCTGATCGGCGTGGGGCTCGCACTCATCACGGGCAATGGATTCTTCGACGCCGCGGGCTCCATCGCGATCGGCGTGCTGCTGGTCCTCGTCGCCATCGTGCTCGGGGCCGAGGTCAAGAGCCTGCTCGTCGGCGAGGGCGCCACCGAGGCCGAGCTGCGCCGCATCGAGGACGCGATCCTCGCGGGCGGCGAGACCGACCGCATCATCCACGTGCGCACCCTCTACCTCGGCCCGGACGAGATGCTCGTGGCCGCCAAGATCGCGATGCCCGGCGTGCGCACCGTGGCGGAGGCCGCCGCCGCGACGGACATCATCGAAGAGCGCGTCCGCGCCGCCGTGCCCGTCGCGCGCCTGATCTACCTCGAGCCCGACGTCTTCGACGCCGCGCGCTAGCGGCGCTTCTCGAAGAACGCCGTGAGCAGCCGCGAGCTCTCCTCCGCGCGCACGCCCGCGTAGACCTCGGCACTCTGCGGCAGCCGCCGATCGCGCAGCAGGTCGTAGACGGAACCCGAGGCGCCGGCCTTCTCATCCCATGCGCCGAAGACGACCGTCGGCACGCGCGCCGCCAGGATCGCCCCCGCGCACATCGCACACGGCTCGAGCGTCACGACGAGCGTGGCGCCGGTGAGCTGCCAGTCGCCGGTGCGGGCGGATGCCGCTCGAAGCGCCTCGACCTCCGCATGGGCCGTCGGGTCCTGCCGGGCCTCGCGCGAGTTGCGCCCCCGCCCGAGCACCTCGCCTGCCGCCCCGATCACCACGGCGCCGACCGGCACGTCGCCGGTCGCGAGGGCCCCACGCGCCTCGTCGAGCGCGAGCCCCATCCACGCGTCGTACTGCGGCGGAACGGCGAGCATCGGAACCTTTCGGGCAGGGTCTGACCGGTAGCCTTGAGCCTATGCGAGTGCACGTTGCCGACCACCCGCTCATCACGCACAAGCTGACGGTGCTGCGCGATCGAGAGACCCCCAGTCCGCAATTCCGCTCGCTGGTCGCCGAGCTCATCACGCTGCTGAGCTACGAGGCGACCCGTGAGGTGCGCGTCGAGCCGATCACGGTGCAGACGCCCGTCGCTCCGTACACCGGCCTCGCGATCTCGAAGCCCGTGCCCCTCGTCGTGCCGATCCTGCGCGCGGGCCTCGGCATGCTCGACGGCATGATGGCCGTGCTGCCGAACGCCGAGGTCGGCTTCCTCGGCATGGCGCGCGACGAGAGCACGCTGCAGCCGACGACCTACGCCGAGCGCCTCCCCGAAGACCTGTCGGGCCGCCAGTGCTTCGTGCTCGACCCCATGCTCGCGACGGGCGGCTCGCTCGGCGCTGCGCTCGAGTTCCTGTTCCAGCGCGGCGCCTCCGACGTCACCGCCATCTGCATCCTCGGCGCACCCGAGGGCATCGCGCGCCTCGAGAAAGAGACCGAGGGTCGCGACGTGCGCCTGGTTCTCGGCGCGCTCGACGAGCGCCTCAACGAGCACGGCTACATCGTGCCCGGCCTCGGCGACGCGGGCGACCGTCTCTACGGGCTGGCCGAGTAGCCGACAGCGGCCGGGGATGCCGCGACCAGGCATCCCACGCCCCCGAATCACGCGCGGCTCATTCACGCGATCCATTGACTCTTGAATGTTTGACATAACACCGCGTTTTGTGTTTACCTTTGTGACATGACTGACACCGTGAGCCTTCGTTCCGCCCTCGAGGTGAGCGAGACTGCCGGCATGATGATGCCCGGCCGCGGCGCTCTCATGTGTCGAATGTGCGCCTGACACCGACGTCTTCGCCCCGGTGCTGAAGCACCCCGAGTCGCACTGACACCCGCACGCGACGCCCGCCTCGAACGAGGCACCCTGGCCGATCTCTCGCGCGAATCCGCGCCGGCCGCCGCATCATCATCACAAAGGTTCTGATTCCGATGACGTTCACGCTTCCTGAGTCCGCTCTCACCGCCCCCACGGCTCCGTCCTCTTCTTCGGCTGCGCCCTCCGCCCCCGCGGCCGCACGTATCGCCCCCGCGGGCACCGCCCGCGGCTTCGCCCTCTATGTCGGCTTCGACGAGGCGAAGGCCGCCGCCGCGGGCACCGACCTCGGCACCATCGTCGCGGCTCTCAAGAA
>NZ_JBLRDT010000071.1:0-13223 GCF_057512245.1 Gryllotalpicola sp. CP2-P1 | reverse complement strand
CGAGCAGCCGCAGCCTCAGGCATCCGCCATCGAATTGCCCGAGGCGCACCCCGTGGCCGAGTCTCGCCGTGTCGACGCCGAGGCGACCGCGCAGCTGCTGGACTCGGTGCTCGACTCGCTTCCGGCGAAGCAGCCCCGCCGCAGCCGCCGGGTCTCGACGGGGGCGTTGACGACCGAGTCCGGTCAGTCGGGGTCAGCGCCGGTCGACGGCGCGGACGCGTAGACCGCTGCCGCGCAGACGCTCGACGAGCTGACGCATCGACACCGGCTGGGCGCCGAGGGCGACGAGCTCGTCATAGCGCTCGGCCGGCACGTCGTAGTGATCGAGATCGAACGCACGGCGTGGCACCCCGGCCCGTTGCGCGAAGTCATGCAACTCTTGCAGGGACGCATCGCTGACGAGATGCGACCAGAGTGTTCCGTGAGCGGGCCACGCTGGGCGATCGATCAGCACGGTCATGGGCCCCGAGCCTACCGGAGCGCACTGCGCGGCCGGTCGGCGGCGGTTTTGACCGGCCATGCCGCATCAGGTACTCTTGATTGTTGGCGTGCGCTGGCTCGTGCCGCGCCGTAACCTCGGTTTCCCGAGCCCGATCGATTGTCGCAGACAGTCGCTCGCAGGCCGGTGAGTCACCCAGAAATCAAGCATCGGAGCGGCTTCGCTCCCCGGAGAAGTAGGTACAGAAGTGGTTTTCGCAGTTGTGCGCGCCGGTGGTCGGCAGGAGAAGGTCGAGGTCGGCACCATCGTGACCCTCGACCGCATCAAGGCTGACGAGAACGGCAACGTCGAGCTCGCCCCGGTGCTCCTGGTCGACGGTGACAAGATCACCTCCGACGCCAAGGCCCTCGCCAAGGTGACCGTGACCGCTGAGGTCCTGGGCGACCTGCGCGGCCCGAAGATCGTGATCCAGAAGTTCAAGAACAAGACCGGCTACAAGAAGCGCCAGGGCCACCGCCAGGAGCTCACGCGCGTCAAGGTCACCGGCATCAAGTAGTCCCCAGGACTCCGAGAGACATAGAGGCACTCCAGATGGCACACAAGAAGGGCGCGAGCTCCACTCGCAACGGCCGTGACTCGAACGCGCAGCGCCTGGGCGTGAAGCGCTTCGGCGGCGAGCAGGTGAACGCCGGCGAGATCATCGTCCGCCAGCGCGGCACCCACTTCCACCCCGGCGCCAACGTGGGCCGCGGCGGCGACGACACCCTCTTCGCCCTGTCGGCCGGCGCCGTGCAGTTCGGCGTCAAGGGCCGCCGCAAGGTCGTCAACATCGTGACGGCCGAGGCGTAGACCACGAATCGTTGAGATTCAATGGAGGGGCGGGCTTCGGCCCGCCCCTCTTGCATTCACCCCTAGGAGAGACCTCATGGCGACGTTCGTCGACCACGTGACGCTGCATCTGCGGGCCGGTCACGGCGGAAACGGCTGCGTGAGCGTGCGCCGCGAGAAGTTCAAGCCGCTCGCCGGCCCCGACGGCGGGAACGGCGGGCACGGCGGCGACATCGTTCTGGTCGCCGACCCGCAGGTCACGACCCTGCTCGGCTACCATCGCCGCCCCCACCAGAGCAGCGAGAACGGCGGCTTCGGCATGGGCGACATGCGGCACGGTGCCCGCGGCGAGGATCTCGAGCTTCCCGTGCCGGTCGGCACGGTCGTCAAGAGCGCCGACGGCGAAGAGCTGGTCGACCTCGACGAGCCCGGCATGCGCTTCGTGGTCGCGGCCGGGGGCGTCGGCGGGCTGGGCAACGCGGCCCTCGCGAACCCGAAGCGCAAGGCGCCGGGCTTCGCACTGCTCGGAACGCCCGGCTGGGAAGGCGACGTCGAGCTCGAACTGAAGACGATGGCGGATGTCGCACTCGTCGGCTATCCGTCGGCGGGCAAGTCGTCGCTCGTGGCGGCCCTCTCCGCCGCGAAGCCGAAGATCGCCGACTACCCGTTCACGACGCTGACGCCGAACCTCGGCGTCGTCCAGGCGGGCGAGGTCCGCTACACCGTGGCCGACGTGCCCGGGCTGATCGAGGGCGCCAGTGAGGGGAAGGGGCTCGGTCTCGAGTTCCTGCGTCACGTCGAGCGCTGCACGGCCCTGCTCCATGTGCTCGACTGCGCGACGCTCGAGCCGGGGCGCGACCCGATCACCGATCTCGAGGTGATCCAGGCCGAGCTCGCCGCATATCCCGTGCCAGAGGGCCAGGTGCCGCTGCTCGATCGCCCGCAGCTGGTGGCGCTCAACAAGGTCGATGTGCCCGACGGCAAGGATCTCGCAGACTTCGTGCGCCCTGAGCTCGAGTCGCGCGGCTTCCGCGTGTTCGAGATCTCCACCGTGAGCCACGAGGGGCTGCGCCCGTTGTCGTTCGCCCTCGCCGAGATCGTCCAGGCAGAGCGCACACGCCAGGCGGCCGAACAGCAGGAGCGCCCGCGCATCGTCATGCGCCCGAAGGCCGTCGATGCCGTGCCCTTCACCGTCAAGGTCGAGGGCGGCAGCGACGGCACCTACTACCGCGTGCTCGGTCAGAAGCCCGAGGCGTGGGTGGCCCAGACCGACTTCCAGAACGACGAGGCGGTGGGCTTCCTCGCCGACCGGCTCGCGAAGCTCGGCGTCGAAGACGGGCTCTTCGCCGCAGGCGCTGTCGCCGGCGACACCGTCGTCATCGGGCCGGGCAACGGCATCGTGTTCGATTGGGAGCCCACGCTGACCTCGACCGCCGAGCTCGTCACCGCGCCGCGAGGCACAGACGAGCGCCTCAACCAGAACTCGCGTGCCACGCGCCGCGAGCGTCGAGAGCAGTACTACGAGCGCATGGACGGCAAGGCGGCGGCGCGCGCTGAGCTCGATGCCGAGCGCGAGGCCGGCCTGTGGGCGGGCGACGAGGTCGAGGGGGACCACGATTAGCGCACGACCCGTTCTGACCTCGGCCAAGCGCATCGTCGTCAAGGTCGGCTCCTCGTCGATCAGCGGCGAGAACTCCTGGCGGATCGCGCCCCTGGTGCTCGCCCTCGCGGCGGCGCATCGCAAGGGCGCCGAGATCGTCCTCGTGTCGTCGGGCGCGATCGCGACGGGCATGCCGTTCCTCGAGCTCGAGTCTCGCCCCGACGAGCTCGCAACGCAGCAGGCCGCGGCCGCCGTCGGGCAGAACGTGCTCATGCACCGCTACCAGGCGGCCCTCGACCCCTACGGCATCGTCGCGGGCCAGGTGCTGCTCACGGCGAACGACATGGAGGACCTGGCCCACCGCGAGAACGCGCAGCGGGCCATGGAGCGGCTCCTGCAGCTGCGCATCCTGCCGATCGTCAACGAGAACGACACCGTCGCCACGCACGAGATCCGGTTCGGCGACAACGACCGGCTCGCCGCCCTCGTCGCGCGGCTGATCGGCGCCGAGGTGCTGGTCCTCCTCTCCGACGTCGACGCGCTCTACACGAAGCCCCCGCAGCAGCCCGGCGCCGAGCAGATCCCGTACGTGGGCATCGACGACCGGCTGGCCGGCGTCGAGATCGGGGCGACGACCGTGAACGGGGTCGGCACCGGGGGAGCGGTGACGAAGGTCTCCGCCGCCCGGCATGCGGCCGAGGCCGGCATCGCTGTCGTGCTGACGTCGATCGATCTCGTGTCGCAGGCTCTGGACGGGGCATCCGTCGGCACCTACTTCGAACCGGCGCCGCAAAACTAGACTCGCCTCATGTCCCTGCTCGAGAATCCGACGGCGCCCCCGACGGGCGACTTCGACTCCGCGGCCTTCTACGCAGACCTCGACGACGCGAAGCGTGCGGCGCGTGTGCTCGCGACGGCGAACTCCTCCGCCAAGGACGCGGCGCTCGAGGCCGTCGCCCACGAGCTGCTCGCCCATGTCGACGAGATCGTGGCGGCGAATCGCGAAGACCTGGCTCGCGGCCGCGAGAACGGCTTGAGCAGCGGCCTGCTCGATCGGCTGACGCTGACGCCCGAGCGGGTGCAGGGCCTTGCCGACGCCGTGCTCGACATCGTCGGCATCGCCGACCCTGTCGGCGAGTCGGTGCGCGGGCGCACCCTGCCGAACGGCGTCCACCTCGAAGAGGTGCGGGTGCCGTTCGGCGTCGTCGGCGCCATCTACGAGGCGCGCCCCAACGTCACGGTCGACATCGCGGCGCTCGCGCTGAAGAGCGGCAACGCGGCTGTTCTGCGCGGCGGGTCGGCAGCCGAGCGCACCAACGCGGTCCTGGTCGCAGCCATCCAGGCCGCCCTTGGGCAGGCGGGGCTGCCGGCGGCATCCGTGCAGACCATCGATCGCTTCGGGCGCCGGGGCGCATCCGAGCTCATGCGCGCACGCGGCCGGGTCGACCTGCTCGTGCCGCGGGGAAGCGCGCAGCTCATCCAGACGGTCGTCACAGAGTCGACCGTCCCCGTCATCGAGACCGGGGCCGGCGTGGTGCACATCGTGCTCGACCAGAGCGCCCGCGAGGACTGGGCCGTCGACATCGTGCGCAATGCGAAGGTGCAGCGGCCGAGCGTGTGCAACGCCGTCGAGACGCTGCTTGTGCATGCGGATGCCGCGACCAGGCTCCTGCCGCCCGTGCTCGGCGCCCTGCGCGCAGCGGGCGTCACCATCCACGCCGACGAGCGCGCTCTCGCCATCTTCCCCGACGCGGTGCCCGCCACCGAGGAGGACTGGGAGACCGAGTACATGAGCCTGGACCTCGCCGTGCGCGTCGTCGACGATCTCGATGAGGCGATCGCGCACATCCGCCGCTACTCGACGAGCCACACCGAGTCGATCATCACGAACGACCTCGGCAACGCCGATCGCTTCCTCGCCGAGGTCGATTCCGCCGTCGTCATGGTCAACGCCTCGACGCGCTTCACCGACGGCGGCGAGTTCGGCTTCGGCGCCGAGGTCGGCATCTCGACCCAGAAGCTGCACGCCCGGGGGCCGATGGGCCTGCCCGAACTCACCAGCACGAAGTGGTTGGTGCGCGGTTCCGGGCAGATCCGCCGATAGACTGAGCCCGACGCCCCACGTCGAAAGGAACGAATCCGCAATGCTGCACACCGCCGTCCTCGCCGCGTTCGAGTACCAGGAGCACGAGCTGCCCATCCCGGCGATGGTGTACGGCATCATCGGCGCGGTCGCGTTCATCTTCCTCGGCGCCGTGACCTGGAGCTACAAGGATGTCGCTCGCCGGCACGCCCCGTCCCACGACCCCGAGGCGGCGCAGCACATGACCTCGACCGGCTCCGAGTCGCACGGCGCCGGCCACCCGGGCCAGCACTAGGTCGAGTCGGAGCCGCCAGCGCAGATGGTCGTGCCTCAGCAGGGTCGGCGACGTGTCGGCGTCATGGGCGGCACCTTCGACCCGATCCACCACGGCCACCTGGTCGCAGCGAGCGAAGTCGCTCAGTCGTTCGGCCTCGACGAGGTCGTGTTCGTCCCGACCGGCCAGCCCTGGCAGAAGGGCCCCGTCAGCCCGGCCGAGCACCGCTACCTGATGACCGTGATCGCGACGGCATCCAACCCGCGCTTCACCGTGAGCCGCGTCGACATCGATCGCCCGGGGCCCACCTACACGATCGACACCCTGCGCGACCTGAAGGCCGAGCGACCCGATGACGAGCTCTACTTCATCTCAGGCGCTGACGCGATCGCGCAGATCCTCACCTGGCACGACGTCGACCAGCTCTGGGAGCTCGCCCACTTCGTCGCTGTGAGTCGTCCGGGACATGAACTGAGCATTACGGGTTTGCCGACGGGCGACGTAAGCTTGTTGGAAGTCCCGGCACTGGCGATCTCCTCCACGGATTGCCGCAGTCGGGTGAGCAGGGGCTTCCCCGTCTGGTACTTGGTTCCTGACGGCGTTGTCCAGTACATCTCCAAGCACCATCTGTATCGGAGCGTGGCATGACGTTGAGGCAGGATCAGCAGCAGCCGCTGACGCGCCGTCAGCTCCGCGAGATGGAGCGGGCAGCACAGGTCGAATCGACCACCGGTGAGCAGCAGGTTCCCGCCGTCGCGCTCCCCTTCTCCGCATCGCCCGCCCCTGAACCTGCGGATCTGCGGCCTGTCGTGCAGACGGACGCACCGCCGCCCCCGGCCCAGGAGGCGACCCCGGAATCGGCCGCGGCCGCGCCGGTCGTGCCGCTCACCCGCCGTCAGCTGCGGGCGCTGCAGCAGGCGCAGGAGATCCAGTCGGCGCCGGTCGAGCAGGGCGCTCCAGCCGAGGCATCCGCTGAGCCCGCCCCCGCTGCTCCCATCGTCGACGTCCCGATCGCCGCGCTGCCGTTGCCGCAGGCGGCGGTCGCCGCCCCCGAGGTCATCTCCGAGGCGCCCGAGCCCGAGGTGCCTGCCGCGTTCACCGCCGCCGAGCCCGAGGTCATCGACGACGCGCCGGTCGGCCCGACGACGGGCGAGGTGCGGGCGTATCAGCCGCCCACGGGCCACTGGTCCCTCGGCGCGAGCGAGAGCTTCGACGACGTGATCGCGCAGGGGGCGGCCGACGCCCACACCCGCTCGGTCGAATCCTCCGGCGCCACGACCGCGTCGCACGCGCTGATCCTGCCGGTCATCCCGTCCGCCGCCGACATGACCGGCCCGCTGAACGCGACCGGCGAGATCCTGCTCACCGGGTCGATCGACCTGCCGCGCGGCCTCGGCGCCACTGGCCAGGTCCAGGGTCACTTCGACGGCCCCGACATCGACCACCTGCTCGACCAGCACGACCGAGACGTCGCGCCGAACTCGAGCGTCGAGCCCGTGGCGGCCACTCGCGCCATCTCGACGCACGTGCCGACGGTCAGCACGAACATCGTCCCGCCCAAGAAGACCAGCCACAAGGTCGGCGCGATCGTGGGCGTCTCCGTCGGAGGCGTCGCGGCGCTCGGCGTGATCGGCGCAGTCGTCGCCGGCTTCGTCTTCCACGCGTTCTAAAGACAGAGAGATCACTGCATGACGGCATCCGCCCAGGCCCGAGAGCTGCTCCAGCTGGCTGCGGTCGCAGCCGACTCGAAGGCCGGCGAAGAGCTCGTCGCACTCGATGTGAGCGGCCCGCTTCCTCTGACGGACATCTTCCTGCTGGTCTCCGGCAACTCCGAGCGCAACGTCGTCGCCATCTCCGATGCCGTCGAGGACGCGCTGAACGAGGCCGGTGTGAAGACTCTGCGCCGTGAGGGCAAAGAGCAGGGCCGCTGGGTGCTGCTCGACTTCGGCGATCTCGTGGTGCACGTCTTCCACCAGGAGGACCGCCAGTACTACGCCCTCGAGCGGCTGTGGCGAGACTGCCCGGTGGTGCCCTTCGAGCTGCCGCACTCGGCCGTTGCGGGCCAGGGGTGACGGGGCGCTGAGCCGCCCTCGATTTCTTGGCACGCCGTTCGCTGTAGTAAGCTGAACGAGTTGCCGCGAGGGGAAACCGAACGGCAACGACAACCGAATACGGGTCTGTGGCGCAGCTGGTAGCGCACCTGCATGGCATGCAGGGGGTCAGGGGTTCGAGTCCCCTCAGATCCACCGAAGAGCGCGAAACCCCCGGTCAGTGACCGGGGGTTTCGTCGTCTTCGGACCGCAGCTGCGTGAGATCGTGCGAGCCGGTCAGGGCTCGATCGGCGAGGGAGGAATTCGGCAGCGAAGCCGATCGGTCGTCGGCATCCGTCTCACCGGCGCGCGAGCGCTCCTCGATCTCGCGGTTCATCTGCACCAGTTGCGCATCGCTCAGGCGATAGCGGCTGATGACGATGATCGCGACGACGAGCAGGGCGGCGGGGATGACCGACACCAGCCACAGGATGCCCTGCTGCGCCCCGGCGCTCTGGCGCTCGGTGTCCGAGACGTAGCCCGTGAGGGCGAGCACGATGCCGGGAATGACGCCGCCGAGCGCGAAGCCCGCCTTGAAGAAGATGCCGGTCAGGGCGTTGACGATGCCCGAGATGCGCCGCCCGGTCTTCCACTCGCCGAAGGTGATCACCTCGGGCACGAGCGCCCACATATAGCCGGTCGCGACGATGATGCCGATGGATCGGACCACCTGGGCGACGAGCACCCAGGCGACATGGTGCTCGGGGTCGGGAATGAAGTAGAGCATCGCGAGACCGACGATGCCCACGACGAGGAATGCGACGAACAGGGCGCGCTTGCCGATGGCGCGGCGGATGGCGGGCACGATCGGGAGGAAGACGAAGGCGGGCAGCACGCCGAGGGCGTTGAACCAGCCGGCGAGGTCCTCGCGATGCACGACCTCTGTCATGTAGTACGCCGCGCCCGAGTTGCCGACCGCCATCATGGCGAACGCCGTGATGAAGAAGAAGGCCAGGGTGCGCAGGGGCCCGTTGCGGCGGAACTCGACGAGCAGGTCGGAGATCTTCACGTCGTCCTGATGCGCGGCATCCATCACCACGCGCTCACGTGTCTGGCTGAAGCAGAACACCAGCACGACGAGGCCGACCGCGGCGAAGATGAGCATCGTCGTCTGCCAGGCGCCGGCCGCGGCGGGCGTCCCCCAGTCGCCCGTCGGCGAGATCGCCTGCACGATCACCGGCACACCGAACGCCACGGCGAGTCCGCCGATGTTCGCCATGAACATGCGCGTCGTCGTGAGGACCGAGATCTCCTCGTTGTCGCGCGTGAGCGATGCGTTCAGCGCACCGTACGGCACGTTCAGCAGCGTGTAGAGCATCGAGAGGCCGACGTACGTGATGTAGGCGTAGAGCAGCGAGCCCGAGAAGCCGTTCCAGAACACGAGGACGGCGAACACCGACAGTGGGATGCCCGCCAGGACGAGGTAGCCGCGGTACCGCCCCCAGGGCGTCGTGTGCTTGTCGACGAAGGTGCCGACGAGCGGGTCCCACACGACGTCGACGAGGCGCACGACCAGGAACATGGTCGCGGCCACGCCGGCGCCGAGGCCGAAGACCTGCGTGTAGAAGAACAGCAGATAGGTCGCGACCGTGTTGTAGATGAGGTTCTGCGCGAGATCGCCCGCACCGAAGCCGACCCGCTGCAGCCAGTTCAGCCGATAGAAGCCGTGCTCGGCGGCATCGGGGCTTGCGTCAGTGCTCGCCATGGTTCCCGAGTGTAGGGCCGCGTGCGTCAGTCGATCCAGAGGACGACGCCGGTCATCCCGGTGAGGACGGCGGCGACGCCGGCACGGACGCCGCGGCCGCAGCGCTCCGTCGTGAAGCTCGCCGCGTCGTAGCTCGAGGACATGCCAAGGCCTTCGCCGCGGAACGATGCCCCTGTCCAGTCGACGGCGGTGACGTTGCCGGTGGGCTCGGCGATCTCGGCGCCGACGACGAGGAACTTTTGGTCGAGGTGGCTCGCCGTCACGGTCGCGAGCGGGTCGATCAGATCGTCGCCCGCCGTCACGATCAGATCGGGGCGCAGCCTCATCGCCTGCACGATGCCGTCGATGAGGTCGTCGTCGGCCGCCACGGTGCGCAGCTCGACGTGCTCGGCGTCGGCCCAGGACCTGATCGCGGTGACGAGCGTCTTCGTCGGCGTGTCGTGCCCCGCGGTCAGCAGGACGACGCGCATTCCGGGGGCGGGGCGGACCTCGTCCCACGACCCGGGTTCCGGGTGCACCGTCGCCTCCGGGCTCGGCGAGGTCTCGGGGGCGAATCCGGCTGCCGGCTCGCCGAGAGCGCTGGGCGCCGCGTGCGGAGTGTCCCAGTCGGACTGCGCGCAGCCCGCCAAGAGGGCCGCCGAAAGGAGTCCGGCGGCGATCACGGCGAGGGAACGGAGCAGGGGCACATCACCACCCTCTCCGATGCGGCGGTCGGCTCGACGCGATTCCGGGTCGCGTTCATCTTCCGTTCGCCCCGGGACAGGAACCCATTAATCCCCGCACTGAATCGTCATAGCCAACCCGAAGGAGTTCCATGCCCGCCCCCGCCCGCCGGGTCGCCCTGACCCTGCTCGCCGCCACCGCGGTCGCCGTGCTCGGCTTCCTGACCTCGGCGCCGGCCGCCGCCCACGGCTTCACCTCGGTCGTCTACGCCACGGTGACGGCGGATCGTGCCGGGCATGTGGGCGCGAGGCTCGAGCTCGAGTACGACCTGCTGATCGTCTCCGCAGCCGACGCGCACGGCGACGATGCGCTCTTCGAAGCGGGGCAGCCGGCTTTCGACGAGGGCGATGAGAGGGCCGAGGCGGCAGCACTCGACGCGCATGCCGACACGGTGCTCGGCTATGTGGCCGAGCACTTCACCGTGGCGTCCGCAGACACTGCGTGCAGGCCGCGGATCGACGGGCCCGTGACGATGACGCAGCGTGACGGTGCCCCGTACGCGAGCATCGCGTTCGACTACAGCTGCCCGACGCCGAGCTCGGCGCACGTGATCGAGAGCACGCTCTTCCCGGATTCGGAGGGCTATGTGCGTGACACGAAGACCGTGTTGAGCTACACGCTGGACACGCACTCCGGCAGTGCGGCGCTCGACGCTCAGCACCCGTCGTTCTCGACGGCGCAGAGCACGGGCGAGAGGTTCTGGGAGTTCTTCCGGCTCGGCGCGGAGCACCTGCTGAGCGGCATCGACCACATCCTGTTCCTCCTCGCGCTGATCGCGGGCTCCCGCCGTCTGCGCGAGGTGATCTACGCGGCGACGACCTTCACGCTCGCGCACTCGGTGACCTTCATCCTGGCCGCGACACATGTGGTGAGCGCCCCGGCCGCCCTCGTCGAGCCGGTGATCGCGCTCTCGATCACCGCGGTCGCGGCCTGGTACCTGTGGCGGCTGTGGCGCGGGCGGGCAGATGCCGCATGGCTCGACATCGCGCGCGGGCCGCTGGGGCTCGACCGGCCCGGCTGGCTGCGCCTCGGCGTCGTGTTCGTCTTCGGGCTCGTGCACGGGCTCGGCTTCGCCAGCGCGCTCGGCATCGACGAGCCGTGGTCATGGACGCTGCTGTGGTCGCTGCTCGTCTTCAACGTCGGGATCGAGGCCGTGCAGCTCTCGATCATCGCGGTCGTCTTCCCGTTGCTCGCCCTGCTGCGGCGCCGCTCGCCGCGGCTCTTCGTCTGGGTGACGGTCGTCACCGCCACCGCCGTCTCGATCGCGGGGCTCGTCTGGTTCGTCCAGCGGGTGCTCGGCGTGTGAGGCGGCCCATGAGCTCATTCCCCTCGCAGTACAACGCAGTTCCCACCTCGAAGAGAACGGATCACTCCATGCCCGAAACCGCAGCAACGCAGATGCTGCGCCGCGGTCGCCGTCGCGCGACCGTCGTCCTCTCCGCCGTCGCGCTCGGCGCGTCGTGCGTGCTCGGCGGCATCGCCGCCACCCCCGCCCTGGCAGCCGACACCCCGTCGGCGAACCAGACCGGCATCGTCCTGGGCGTCGGCGCCACGGAGTCCCAGCGCATCCTGAGCTGGTACACCGCCGTCGACACTGCGCAGGAGGTGCAGCTCGCGCCTACCGCCGCACTGGTGGACGGCGCGTTCCCCGCTGATGCGGTGAGCTTCGCCGCGCTCGGCGCGGCGAACACGACGACGACCGGCTACAACCGGCACGCCACGCTGGACGGCCTGCAGGAGAACACGCAGTACTCGTACCGCGTGGGCTCCGACGGCGACTGGTCGGCGACCTACTCGTTCAAGACGCAGTCCTTCGACGGCCCGTTCGACTTCCTGTTCTACGGCGACCCGCAGATCGGCTCCTCGGGCGACGCCGTCGCCGACGGCGCCGGCTGGGCCGACACCCTGGACGTGTCGCTGGCCGCGAACCCGAACGCCGAGCTCCTCGTCTCGGGCGGCGACCAGGTCGAGAGCGCGAACACCGAGGCGCACTGGAACAACTTCCTCATCTCCGACAAGCTGCGCGAGTACCCGTGGGCCGCGACCATCGGGAACCACGACGTCGGCGGCAAGGCGTACGAGCAGCACTTCTACACGCCGAACACCGATCGCACGGCCCCGTACTACAGCAACGGCAACCCGGCGGGCGCAAGCTCGGGCGGCGACTACTGGTACATCTACAAGGACGTGCTGTTCATCGACCTCAACAGCAACAGCTACGCCACCTCGCAGGGCGGGGGCGGAGATGCCGCGCACATCTCCTATGTCACCGATGTGGTGAGCCAGCACGGCGCCGAGGCGAAGTACACCGTGCTCGTCTACCACCACGCGATCTACTCGCCGGCCGATCACGCGAAGGACGGTGACAACAAGGTGCGCCGCGTCGACTTCCCGACGACGTTCTCGAAGCTCGGCGTCGATCTGGTGCTCCAGGGCCACGACCACAGCTATTCGCGCAGCTATGAGATCAAGAACGGTCAGAAGGCGAACCCGGACGAGCAGCCTGGCCAGGAAGAGGTCAACGTGGGCCCCGGCGGCGTCATCTACGTCACCGCGAACTCGGCCTCCGGCTCGAAGTACTACGACATCACCGCCCCCGACAACAGCGGGACGAGCGGCGCCGGCAACGGCGCGGACCCGCTGAAGCCGCAGGACTACTGGTACAACTCGGTGCAGAACCAGGAGCACGTCCGCACGTACGTGAAGGTGTCCGTGCAGTCTGACCAGCTCGTCGTGCAGAACGTGCGCAGCGGGACCTGCGCCGCGCCGAACGCGGCCGTCGAGCGTCACAACGTCTCGTGGTGCGGTCCGGACAGCGGGGCATCCGCCGCGCAGCCGGTCGGCTCGATCGTGGACAAGGTGACCATCCGCCCGAACCACGGCAACGGCCAGGACATCCAGGTCACCGTGCCGCAGGCCGCCCCCGGTGAGTTCGGGTGGACGATCGACGGGCACAACGGCCTCGTCGATCTCGGCACCGCCGTCGAGAAGCCGGGCGACTACTTCGAGGCGCAGGGCCAGATCAACCCGATCGCCGTGACGGACACCCGCAGCTCGCGCGCGCCGTGGTCGATCTCGGCCGCGGTCGGCGACTTCCGCGACGGCACCAACACCTTCTCGGGGAAGTACCTCGGCTGGGCGCCGAAGGTCACCACCCCCGGAGCGGGTGCGGCGGCAGGCGCGACCGTGGTGTCGGGCTTCGACGGCGGGGACGGCCTCTCGGTGTCCCGCACGCTCGGCACCGCCGGCCAGGGGCACGAGCGCGGCACGGCGAAGCTCGGCGCCGGGCTCGACCTGAAGATCCCGACCGAGGTGAGCAAGGGCAGCTACCGCGGCACCCTCACCATCACCGCACTGAGCGAGTAATCCGCGCGGTGCCAGAGACGACCCGGCGCGGGTGGGACACGCACGCCCACCCGCGCCGGGCCACCACCGTTCTTCTTTCCCCCTGAGGACCGCCATGCACACCACCGCCGCCCGC
>NZ_JBLRDT010000070.1:0-13233 GCF_057512245.1 Gryllotalpicola sp. CP2-P1 | reverse complement strand
CGCTCGGCCCCCTGCTCGACGCGGTGCCGGCGTAGGCATCCGCTCGCCCTGCTTCTGCGCTCGCCGAGCGGCCGACGCGGCGGACGTGGACGTGGGCACGGACACGCGGCATCAGCGCCCCCGGTCGCGATCGAACTCGCCCCAACTGGGAACCGCACCGTCATGACGGTGTTCGAGGGGCAGGGTTGGCTGCAGGTCTGCGAGCTGCTGCTCGCGTTCGGGCTGAGCGCGCTGATCGGGCTGGAGCGGCAGCTGCGCGGCCGCAGCGCGGGGCTGCGCACGCAGGCCATCGTCGGAACGGCGTCGGCGCTGTTCATGCTCGTGTCGAAGTACGGCTTCATGGACGTGCTCTCGAGCAACGTGATCCTCGACCCGTCGCGTGTCGCCGCGCAGATCGTGTCGGGCATCGGATTCCTCGGCGCGGGCCTCATCCTCACGAGGCGCGGCGCCGTCCGGGGACTCACCACGGCGGCATCCGTGTGGGAGACGGCGGCGATCGGCATGGCCGCGGGCGCCGGCCTCTGGCTGCTCGCCCTCGTCGTGACCGCCCTGCACTTCGTGATCGCCTACGGGCTGCGCGCCGTGAGCATGCGGCTGCCCGGAAGCCGCAACGCCGAGATCCAGCTCGAGGTGGTCTACGAGGACGGTCGCGGGCTGCTGCGCGGCATCCTCAGCTCCATCACCGGCAGCGGCTGGGCCGTGCAGCGCGCGGAGCCGCAGGCGCCGGGGCCCGGCGGCACCGCCGCGCTCACGCTCGAACTCGCCGGTGCCGCGAACCCGGACCCGCTCGTCGCCACGCTCGCCGACATCGACGGGGTGCGCAGCGTGCAGCTGATCGGTGAGAGCGATCTCGAGTAGCGCTGACCCCGGCTGTGTGACTGGCCCGCGGCCGACGCGAGCGGTGCGCCGGCCGCCGCGCACCGATCACGCGATCGGCACGGTCCGGTCGTCGCCGATCCTCTTCATCACCAGGGTCGACGTGAGTCGCTGCACGCCGGGCAGCCCGCTGAGCTGCGTGTCGAACAGCTGCTGGTACGCGGCGAGATCTGTGGTGAGCACCCGGAACAGGTAGTCGGGCTGGCCGAACAGACGCTGCGCGTCGGTGATCGCCGGGATCTCGGTGACAGCGGCCTCGAAGTCGGCGACCGTCTCGACTCCGGTGCGCTCCAGGGTGACGAAGACGATCGCCTCGAAGCCAAGGCCGACAGCCTCGGGCGAGACGATCGCCCGGTATCGCTCGATGGCGCCCGAGTTCTCGAGATCCTTGAGCCGCCGATGGCACGCGCTCAAGCTGAGACCGATGCGCCCGGCGAGCTCGGTGGCGCTCATCCGCCCGTCATCTTGGAGCAGAGAGAGAATCTCTCGGTCAAGTGCGTCCATCTTCGTAAGTCTTCCACCATCTGCGCCGAATTAGTCGAAGAAACGGAGCACCTTCTGGCGCTTCCTGCGTAGCCTCGTAGCCCTACGCAAAGGAGATGACGGTGGACATCACACTGCTCGGTCAGTTCTGGCTGGTCGCCGTGCTGCTCGCCGTGACCCCGGGCGCCGATTGGGCTTACGCCATCTCGGCGGGGTTGCGCGCCCGCTCGCCCTTCCCGTCGATCGTCGGAATGCTCTCGGGGTACGCGCTGGTCATCGCCGTCATCGCGTTCGGCATCGGCGCTCTCGTCACCCGCTACCCGATCGCCCTGACCGCCCTGACACTCGCCGGCGCCTGCTATCTCGTCTATCTCGGCGTCTCTGTGCTTCGGCGCCGGGTCGAGACGGTCCGCGCATCCGACCACCCGGTGCGAGGCCGCGCCATGGCCCAGCTCCTGCGCGGCGCCGGCGTCAGCGCCATCAACCCGAAGGGCCTGCTGCTCCTGCTCGCGCTGCTCCCCCAGTTCACTTCGCCGACCGCGGCGTGGGCGCCCGCCGCGCAGATGCTCGTTCTCGGCAGTCTGCACCTGCTGAACTGCGCGGTGGTCTATACCGTCGTCGCGCTCCTGGCACGTCGCCTCCTCGGTTCACGCCCCCAGGCGAGCGTGGTCGTCGCGAAGGCATCCGGCGTCATCATGGTCGTGCTCGGAATCTCGATCCTCATCGAAGGCGCCCACGCGTTGCGCTAGCCGCGCATCCGGCAGACGTTCCCGCTCGAGGCGGTGGAGAGCATCTTCGAGTACGCCCCTGAGGCACCCGCACGTCAACCGCGCCATCAGCGATGTCGTGGCGTTCCTCGCCGAGCACGAGGTCGGGCCGGCGTAGCGGGCGTCACGCAACGAGCGAGAAACCGGCCACGAGCAACGCAGATTCGCGGGAGGACGGGCCGACGAGCACTTCGAAATCTCCTTCCTCGACACGCCGAACCCCCGCCGCGTCCACGATGGAGCACTCGGAGACCGGAAGCTCCACACGCACTCTGGCCGACTCGCCCGCGGCGAGATCGACCTGACGGTAGGCCTTCAACTCCTTATCCGCCCAACTGACGCTGGTGATCGTGTCACGCACATATAGCTGCACGGTTTCGCGTACCGGGCGGGTGCCGGTGTTGCGAACCGTTACCTCAGCCACGATGGTGTCGCTCGGCCCGAGGCGGGTCCGCGCGAGCGCCAGGTCGGCGTACTCGACGGTGGTGTACGAGAGGCCTTCGCCGAAAGCCCAAGTCGGCTGCTGCGTGAGGTCGGCGTAGCGCTCGCCGTGCTGCCCTCGGATCTGGTTGTAGTACGTCGGCTGCTGACCGACGTGCCGGGCGAACGAGATCGGCAGGCGCCCGGTTGGCTCGATGCGACCCGCGAGGAGCTCGGCGATCGCCCGGCCGCCCTGCATGCCCGGATTCGCGGCCCAGATCACGGCGGCCGCGTGGGCGACCGATTGCGGCAGGACGAGGGGCTTCGACGCGAGAAGGATGACGATGACGGGCTTCCCCGTCGCGATCATCTCGTCAAGCAGGGCGGTCTGGCCCCCGATGAGCTCGAGCGTCGCGGTCGAGCGGCCCTCCCCCACGAGCTCGATGCGGTCGCCGACAACGGCCACGATGACGTCCGACTCGTCGGCTGCGGCGGCGGCATCGTCGAGAAGGCCCTGGTCCGGCGGACAGGGCACGACCACCTGTGGTCGAGGCTGCCCGTCGGGGAACGTCGCGCCCCGGGGGTCGTCCTCAAGGGTGAGGATGCCTGCGCCGGGAGCGTACCGAACGGACCAGCCATCGATGTCGCGGATCCCGTCGAGCACCGTGGTGATCATCTGCCTCGGTTGGCCGTCGAGCCAACCGGCCTGCCCTGATCCTCCCGCCCAGTCGCCGAGCTGAGTCTGTGCGTCATCGGCGAGAGGGCCGACCACCGCGACACGAAGCGGATCCGAGCTAGAAAGGGGCAGGGTTCCGTCGTTCTCGAGCAGCACGATTGAGCGGCGCGCGACCTCGAGATTGAGCGCGGCGCCGGAGGCGCTGCCTATCACGCTGTCCAGATCCGAGATCGGAAGGCGCGGGTTCTCGAACAGGCCAAGGTCGAACTTGAGCGCCAAGATGCGCCCCACGGCGGCGTCGAAGGCATCTTCAGACAGGAGGCCCTGGGCGACGGCCTCCAGCGCGCCTTCGTAGAAGAGCGGCGTGGTCATCACCATGTCGTTCCCGGCGATCACCGCTGCGGCCGCCGCGTGGGCGTAGTCGGGCTGCACCTTCTGCTCCCACACCATGCGGCCGACGTTGTCCCAGTCGGTGATGAGCGTTCCGGTGTAGCCCCACTCGCCGCGCAGCACGTCGTTCAGGAGCCAGTCGTTCACCGTGATCGGCACGCCGTCGGTGCTCTGGTAGCCGAGCATGAAGGTCCGGCATCCCTCCCGCGCCACCCGCTCGAACGGTGGGAGGAACCAGCTACGCAGCTTGCGCCGAGAGATGTCGGCCTCGCTCGCATCGCGGCCGCCCTGCGTCTCCGAGTACCCGGCGAAGTGCTTGGCCGTCGCGAGGATCGCGGTCGGGTCGCCGAGCCCCGTGCCCTGATAGCCCCGCACCATGGCGCTCGCCAGCTCGCCGATAAGGAAGGGATCTTCACCGAACGTCTCACTGATGCGCCCCCAGCGCAGGTCCCGGGCGATGCACAGCACCGGCGAGAAGGTCCAGTGCACCCCCGTCGCAGCGACCTCTTCGGCGGTGGCGCGGGCGACTCGTTCGATCAGTTCGGCATCCCAGGAGGCGGCCATACCGAGCTGCGTCGGATAGATCGTCGCGCCTGGCCAGAAGGAGTGGCCATGGATGCAGTCCTCGCCGACGAGCAAGGGGATCCGCAGCCGGGTCTCCTGAGTCAGCCGATTGGCCTCAAGAATCCGCTCAGGCGAGGTGTGCAGGATCGATCCGACGTGGCGCCGCAGCACGTGGTCGCGCAAGTCGTCGCGCGCGTCGAGCTGCAGCATCTGCCCGACCTTCTCTTCGACGCTCATCCGCCCGAGCAGGTCGCTGACGCGCTCGGCGGTCGTCAGGGATGGGTCCTGGTAGGGCAGATACTCGCGGTCGACGGGAGCCGTGGGCGCCCCCAGTGACGTCATACGGCGTCGCCTTCCGACGCGGCCCCGCCGGCGGCAGCGGCCGCCTGCGCGGTGCGAACCTGGGTTACCGAGGCGTTGATGTTGAGGCCCCTTCGCTTCATGGACCGAGCGTGCTCGCCGGCAGAGCGCAGGCGCGGGTTGACGTACTCGTCGATGCCGAAGTTGATCAGCGACAGCGCCACGCCGAGGAGTGCGATGCATAGGCCCGCCGGCACATACCACCACCAGTAGTCAGGAAACGCGTTGTTCTGCTGCGCCCAGAACAGGATGGTCCCCCAGTTGAGATTCGACACTGGGATCACACCGATGAAGGCAAGGGTCGTCAGCCCGAGCACCGCCGCCGTCATGGTGCCGACGAAACTCGAGGCAATGATGGCCATGAGGTTGGGCAGCATCTCTACCAGGATGATGCGGTGCAGCGGCTCCCCGTTGGCGCGGGCGGCCTGGATGAAGTCGCGATTGCGCAGCGACATCGTCTGCGCGCGCAGCACTCGCGCGCCCCACGCCCAGCCTGTGAAGCCGAGGACGGCGGCGACGACCCAGAGCGGCGGGTCCTGGAATTGCGAGGCGACGATGATCATAAGCGGCAGCCCCGGAATCACGAGGAACACGTTCGACAGCGCCGACAGTGATTCGCTCCGCCAGCCGCGCAAGTAGCCGGCGGTCACGCCGACGGCGATCGCTACGACCGTGGCCATGATGGTTGCGAGGAATCCGACGACGAGGACGCCACGGGTTCCGTAGACGAGTTGGCTGAAGACGTCCTGGCCGATGTGCGTCGTGCCGAGGAGATGATGCAGCGACGGGGGCTGCAGCGTGTCGTTCAGATTCTGAGAGTTGGGGTCCGTCGGCGCGATCCACGGGGCGAAGATCGCGACGAGCGCAAATAAACCCAAGATGATCAGACCGGTGGCGGACTTCGCGTTCCCGAACATCGCCATCGAGGCTTTGAGCTGCGACCAGAATGTCTTCTCCGGGGCGCGTTCCGTGCTGCCTTCCGGACCGGTGGCGAGGATCACCGCGGTCTCGGGAGCACCGGCGCCGACCGGTTGCACGATGGCGGGCGTCTTCTCAGCGGGGGTGTTCATGATCAGGCCTCCGTCTGGCGGGTGCGGGGATCGAGGATGGCGTACGCGACGTCCGCGAGGATGTTCGCGACCAGAACGGCGAGAACGAGGACGAGGAAGATGCCTTGCATCAGCGCGTAGTCCTTCGCGTTGGTCGCGTTGAGGAGCAGCAATCCGATTCCGGGATAGGAGAAGACCATCTCCATCACGAGCGTGCCGCCGACGATGAAGCCGATCGCAAGGGCGAAGCTCTGGATTTGCGGGAGCACCGCGTTGCGGGCGGCGTACTTCCACAGCACTCGCTGGTTCGGCATGCCCTTGGCCTGCGCGACCGTGATGTAGTCCTCGTCAAGCACGGTGAGCATCATGTTCCGCATTCCGAGCACCCAGCCGCCAAGGGACACGATCACGATCGTGGCCACCGGCAGCGCGGCGTGCGAGACCACCTCTGAGATGAAATCGCCGTTCCAGCCGGGTTCGACACCGATCTCGTACGCGTGGCCAGCGGGGAACCAGCCGAGCGCGGTGGAGAAGATCGCGATGAAGATCAGTCCGAGCCAGAAGTATGGGACGGTGCCGAGGAACGTCGTGACCGGGACGAAAGCATCGAGGCGGCTCCCGCGTCTCCACCCGATCACGGCGCCCAGGCCCGTCCCGATAAGGAACGAGATGATCGTGGCGACGCCGACCAGTCCCAGCGTCCACGGAAGCGCAGAAGCGATCGCATCGCCCACGGGCGCGAGCCCGGTCGAGATCGAGACCCCGAGATTGCCGTGCAGGAGCATGTTCCAGTAGTTGAGGTACTGCTCCCAGAGTGGGACCGATTTGTCCAGGCCGAAGAGGGCACGCAGCGCCTTCTCAGCGGCTGGCGTCAGCTGACCCTGACTGCGCGCCATGAACGAGTCGACCGCGTCCCCCTTCAGCAATCGAGGCAGGAAGAAGTTCATGGTGATCGCTGCCCAGAGGGTGAACAGGTAGAACACCGCGCGGCCGCCGATGAAGCGCCAGGGAACACGCGAGCCCTGTCGATCCGTGCCGGTGGCTGTCGTCCCGACGAGCGTCGGGTCGATCGTTGTCTGCGAATCGGCGCTCACTGCGCACCTCCCGAAGTCCGTGCCGACAGTTCCCGGAAGTGCTTCTCGGGGTCGGGCGAAGCGGCGCGCAACTCGCGTGTGTAGGGGTCGCGCGGGTTCAGGATGACGTCGTCGGCAGGGCCTTGTTCGACGACCCTGCCCTGGTTGAGCACCATGATCTCGTCACTGAAGTGCCGCGCGGTTGCCAGGTCGTGCGTGATGTACAGGACGCCGAGCCCCTCCTCTCGCTGGAGGTCGGCCAGAAGCCCGAGCACACCCAGGCGGATCGACACGTCGAGCATTGACACCGGCTCGTCAGCGACGAGGATGGCGGGACGCGATGCGAGCGCACGGGCGATGGCGACGCGCTGACGCTGCCCGCCCGACAGCTCGTGAGGACGTCGGTCGATCACCGCGTCGGCATCGAGGCGCACCCGCAGCAGCAGTCGCCGCACCTCGTCGTCGACCTCGTTGCGTGGAACGACGTCGTCCAGCCTGAGCGGGCGCTCGATGTGATGGCGGATCGAGTGATAGGGGTTCAGAGAGGCGAATGGGTCCTGGAACACCATCCGCAGCTGCTGGCGGTAGCGCCGCAGGCCCTTTCCCGAGCGCGGAATCGGGACACCGTCGAGCAGGATCTCGCCGCGCGTCGGCGTCTCGAGCTGCGTGAGGATCTTCGCGATCGTCGACTTGCCGCTTCCGGACTGGCCGACAAGGCCGATCGTCTGATGCGAATTGAGCGTGAAGCTGACGTCGTCGAGGGCCTTGAGCTGTCCCGCGCCGCGGACGTTGTAGATCTTCGTGACGTTCTTGAACTCGAGGGTCGTCATCGCGCGACCACCCCCTTCTCGCCCGTGAGCCGCGGGAACGAGGCGAGGAGCTTTCTGGTGTACTCGTGCTGCGGGTCGTTCCAGATGCGCTCGGCGGGAGCCAACTCGACGATTTCGCCCTCGCGCATGATCGCAATGCGGTCGCTGATCTCGAGCAGGAGAGGAAGGTCGTGGGTGATGAAAATGACCGAGAAGCCGAACTCGTGCCGCAGCTGGGAGATCTGCCGCAGGATCTCGCGCTGCACGAGAACGTCGAGGGCTGTCGTGGGCTCGTCCATGACCATCAGCTGAGGGCGCAGCGCCAGCGCCATCGCGATCATGACGCGCTGGCGCATGCCGCCCGACAGTTCGTGCGGATATGAGCGCAGTCGCTGGCCACCGACCTTCACGATCTCGAGGAGCTCCACGACCGCATTGCGACGCTCGAGGCGGCTCATCTCGGGTCGGTGCACGAGGAAGACGTCCTCGAGCTGCGAGCCGATCGTCGCCACCGGATTGAGGGCGTTCATCGCGCCCTGGAAGACCATGGAGACCTTGTCCCAGCGGAACCGGCGCATTTCCTCCACGCCGAGCGAATTGATGTCGACATCATCGCCGGACTTGTCGTGGAAGACGACGTCTCCGCCGGTGATGACGGCCGGGGGCCGGAGGAGGCGCTGCACGCCGTAGGCGAGAGTCGTCTTGCCGCAGCCACTTTCGCCGGCGAGACCGACGATCTCACCGCGCTTGATGTCGAGGGTGACGTCCTTCACCGCACGGACCGGCGGATCCACGTCGTACACGACCGAGAAGTCGCGCACAGAGAGGAGAGAGTCTGTCATGAGCTTGTCGCTTTCCTGCTGACCGCGAAGCGCCCGGGGCGGAATCGGATCGCTCCCGCCTTCCGCCCCGGACTTGTCGGAGTGGTTACTTGCCCGCAGGCTTCAGCTTCATGAGGACCTGTACCGCCCAAGGCTGCGTCGGGTCGGCCGTCGCGTACTGGTCGTCCTCGCTCGGCCACCCCGTGTACTTCCGGGTGTTGTACTCGCCGAGCTGCGGGTGGGTGCCGATCGGGATCGCAGGGACGTCATCGACGAAGATCTTCTGGATCTTGTTGAGTGCGACGGTGCGGGCTGCGTCGTCCGAGGCGGACGCGTACTCCTTGAGCAGAGCGGTCGCTTCGGGGTTGTTGTACCGTCCGAAGTTGTCTGCCACCTTGCCGCCGGAGGCCTGGTCGAGGTAGGCGCCGTTCATCACGTCGTCGTAGATGTGCCAGGGGTTCGAGCCGCTGCCGGTCCAGTGCAGAACGGCGTCGAAGTTGCCCGTCGCGACGTTCGTCGTCCACGTGTCGGCGTCGGGCGTGGCGACCTTGGCGTCCGCGCCCAGCGTCTTCTTGATCTGCGTCGCGATCAGCTGGATGCCGGTGACGTAGTCGTTCCACCCCTGGGGGTCCTGCAGCGTGAACGAGACCGGCTTGCCCGAGGGATCGATCAGAGCGCCGCTCTTCCAGGTATAGCCGGCGTCAGTGAGCACCTTCTTGGCGCCGTCGACATCGATCTTCAAGTCCTGCCCCTTGTACTCGGGCGCGATGTACTGATCGCCCGTCGGCTGCGGGATGCCGGTCACGCTCTTCAGCTCGGGACCGGCGTTGCTGCGGGCCTTCTCAGCGTGCGCCTTGCGGTCGACGACCATGTTGACGGCCTTGCGGAACGCGACGTTGTTGAACGGAGCCTTGGTCGTGTTGACCTCGATCATGTCCGGGCTCAGGATGTTCGCACCCCAGAACACGTTGTGCTTCGGGTCCTTGTCGACGTAGTTCTTCTGGTAATCGGTGATGAAGATCTGGGCCCAGTCGGTCTCGCCGCTCTGGAGGCCTCGGAGAAGACCCGTGTTGTCGTTGTACTCCAGGTACTTGAGCTGGGCCACCGGAACCTTGCCGCCCCAGTAGTCCGTGCGCGCCTTGAGCACGACGCCCTGCGACGAGAACGTCTGGATCGTGTACGGGCCCGTGCCGACGGCATCCTTGACCGCGTCCTTGGTCGGGTCGGCGATGTTCTTCCACTGGTGCTCGGGAACGATGCCCACCTGGAGCACATCGCCCTGCTTGACGAACTTCGACTCCGAGAAGCTGAGGACGACGTTGCCGCCGACCTTCTTGATGTCCGAAAGCTTGAGTCCACCCAGGTCGAGCGCCGGATTGTTCTTGATGAGGTTGTAGGTGAAGACGATGTCGTCGGCGGTGAAGGGCTTCCCGTCACTCCATTTGACGCCGGCACGAGGCGTAACCGTGAGCTGCGTGAAGTCCGCGTTCCACTCCACCTTCGAGGCCAGCCACGGCGTGGTCTCGTTCTTGCCCACCGGGTTCACCATTGCGAGCGGCTCGAAGATCATCCGGTCGTATCCGAGCGATGCACCGGAGCCGGTGCTGATGAACGGGTTGTTGATCTCCGTGGTCAACACTGCGGCGCCGTCGGGCTTGGCGATCGTGAGTGATCCGCCCGATGCGCTCGAGCCGCCCGATGCCTTGGATCCGCTGCCTGAGCACCCCGTCAGCGCCAACGCGCCGAGGGCCGCAATTGCGGACGCCGTGATCATGTACTTCCTAAGCCTCATTGCTTCTCCCCTGGGAACAACACTGTTTCCGCGGCCTGCAACGCAGGCGACGTCGGCTGACGATAGCTTGCTTACTGACCAGAAAGCAAGTTGCTGATGCCGGGTGCTAGGCTCGCCCATCAGCAGAAAGCAGAAGGGCGGTGCCGTGGCCAGCACAACCCCTCGCCCAGAGACCGAGCGCAAACGCAATGAGATCCTCCGCGCCGCGATGGAGACGTTCGGCGCCAAGGGTTCGACGAACGGAACCCTGGCAGACATCGCCGAGCAGGTCGGCATGACGCACGCCGGCGTCCTGCACCACTTCGGGTCCAAGCGAGCACTGCTTCTTGAAGTGCTCGAGCATCGCGATCAAGACGATGTCGCGCACCTTCACGGCCAGCACATGCCAGGCGGCGCCGCGCTGTTCATGCATCTCGTCGGAACTGCGTTGCGCAACAACCTGCGCCCCGGAATCGTTCAGGTCTACACCGTGCTCTCGGCCGAGGCCGTGACCGACGGCCACCCGGCGCGAACATTCTTCGAGGAGCGCTATCGCTCGTTGCGTACGGAGATCGAGGCCGCATTCCGAGAATTGTGCGCGAGCGAGAATGTCGGCGACCCCGACACCATCGACCAGGCCGCCGCGTCGATTCTGGCTGTTATGGACGGCTTGCAGTTGCAGTGGCTGCTTGATCCGAAGGCTATCGAACTTGCGGCCGCCACCGAGTTCGCAATTCAGGCGATCGTGAACGCTGTCCTGCGTCCGGGGCCGTCACTGTCCTCCTACGTCCGCGAGCCCTAACTGTCCCATAATGCGAAAAATCCCCGGCAAGACCGGGGATTCTTCGTGTGGAGCCGCCTAAGGGAATCGAACCCTTGACCTATTCATTACGAGTGAATCGCTCTGCCGACTGAGCTAAGGCGGCGTGGCGGCGAACCGCACACGATTGAAGAGTTTACAGGACGAACCGGAGTGCAAACGACGCCGAAGCGCGCCCTAGACCTTCACCTGCGTCGCCAGCTGGTGCAGCTGCTCGAACGAGCGGTCGACGCACTCCGAGAGGCGCCCCTTCCCACCGCGGTCTGCCCAGCTCGCCCACGCATTGCGCACCCCGGCGAACGACACGAACACGACGAGCCGCGCGCGCTCGCGCAGCGTGGTCGGCTCGGACTCGAGCGCGGGGTCGAGCACCACGAGCCGTTTCGAGACGATCTCGATGATCTGGTTCGTGAGATCCTCCATGTTCTCCATGCGCTGGCGGAACAGGTGGGGGTGCCGCAGCATCAGCTGCATCCGCTCCTCCTGCAGCGCGTGGGCCGCCCGAGTGTCCTCGTCGCTCTTCGCATCGAGAAAGCTCGTGAGCATGGCGCGGATGCCGTCGAGGATCGGCTGCTCGGCAGGCGCCGCGAGGAAGGCGCTGATCGTCTCGGGCTGCGGCCCCTCGGGAAGCTGGCCGACGACCGCCGCCTCTTTGGACGGGAAGTAGTTGAAGAAAGTGCGGGGCGAGACATCCGCCGCCTCGGCGATCTCATCGACCGTGACGTTCTCATAGCCCTTGTCGATCGACAGGTCGATCGCCGCGCGTTCGATGGCGTGCCGCGTCGCGACGCGCTTGCGCTCCCTCAGGCCGGGTTCCTTGAGATCAGTCACGCCACCATTATCGTTGCAGTGCCTGCAAACTTGCACCACATGTCAGCAGTGGGGATCTCTCGCAGGAACGCTGCCCTTCACGAAGTAGTCGTCGACGGTGTTCGACACGCAGGAGTTGGAGCGCCCGTAGGCGGTGTGGCCTGAGCCGTTCCAGGTGACGAGATGGCCGTTGTCGAGATCGTTGGCGAGGTTGACGGATTCCTGATACGGAGTCGCCGGATCGTTGGTGGTGCCGAGCACCAGGATCGGAGCCGACTCCGTCGCGTGCACCGGCGCCGGCGTGCGCACCGGTTTGAACGGCCAGTTCCAGCAGGTGATGCCGCCGTAGCTGAAGAACGGCCCCATCACCGGTGCGACCTGCGCGACGCGCTTCGCCTCGGCGGCCATGTGAGCCGGGTCGGTGTCGAAGGTGTAGTCGAGGCAGTCGATCGACTGGAACGCCACCGCCGTGTTGGTCGTGTAGGTCCCGTTCGAGTCGCGGTCGTTGTACTCGTCGGCGAGGATGAAGGCCACCCGGGCGCTGCCGCGCTCGACGTCTTTGAAGAGCGTGTCGAGCGCGGGCCAGTTCGACGTCGAGTACAGCGGGGTGATGATCGCGAGCAGCAGGGTGCTCGCCCCCAGCATCCGCCCGTCGGAGTTCTTGATCGGGTGCTTCTGCACCGTGTCGAGCATGCCGGCGATGGTGTTCATCACCTGATCGACCGAGCCGCTGAAGGGACAGCTCTTGTCCTGGCCGAGGCACCACTGCGCATATGCGCGCAAGTTGGACTCGAAGCCCTTGGCCTGCAGCTCGGTCAGCTCGTCGTAGCTGGATGCCGGGTCGACGACGCCGTCGAGAGTCATGCGGCCGACGGTCTTCGGGAACAGGTCGGCGTAGATCGCGCCGATCATGGTGCCATAGCTGAAGCCCAGATAGTTGAGCTTCTGGTCGCCGACGTTGGCCCGCAGCATGTCGAGATCGTGCGCGGTCGTCGCCGTGTCGACGTGCCCGAGCAATTGGCCGGTGTTCTTGAGGCAGGCCTGCCCGAGATCGCTCACAGACTTCTTGCTGGCCGCGAGCCACTCGTCGCTGCCCCGCTCGCCCGGGGTGATGCCGTAGAGGAAGTCGTCGAGCCCCTTGTCGTCGTAACACGTGACGGCGGAGGACTTCCCGACCCCGCGGGGGTCCCACCCGACGACGTCGAAGTGCTTCTGCAGGGTGGCGGAGGTCGCACCGACGCTGTTGCGCACGAAGTCGACGCCCGAGACGCCGGGGCCGCCGGGGTTCACGAACAGAGACCCCTGCTTGGCGCCGGTCGCGGGCTTCCGTATCAGCGCGAGGCTGATCGGGTCGCCCTGGCTCGGGTGTGCCCAGTCGAGCGGGGCCTTCGCCGTAGCGCATTGGAAGCCGCCGCCGCAGTCGGACCAGACGAGCGCCTGGCCGTAGTACTTCTGCTGCGCCGCCGCGTCGGCGCCCGAGAGCCCGTCGGTCGCCGCCGGCGAAGCCACGGGGGTCGACGTCTGCGTGGGCAGTTTGTGCTGCG
>NZ_JBLRDT010000007.1:0-30821 GCF_057512245.1 Gryllotalpicola sp. CP2-P1 | reverse complement strand
TCGACGTCGATGACCTGCACGGGAGAGGTGACCGGGTGGCCGAGCGTCGAGGCCGCGATGCGGGCAAGGCTGCTGCGTGCCTCCTCCGTCAGCTGGTGCGTGCCCTCGTGGGTGTGCGCGCCGTTCCCGTTGCCATTGCCGCCGTTCGAGGCGCCACCGCCGTTGCCGTTGCCGCCTCGCTCGCCGCGGCCGCCTCGACGGCGCTCGCTGCCGCGCTCGGGCTGCTGAGAGCGGTGCTTCACGACGGGGTCGTGGTGCACGATGACACCGCGGCCTGCACACACCTCGCAGGGCTCGCTGAAGGTCTCGAGCAGGCCGAGACCGAGCTTCTTGCGCGTCATCTGCACGAGGCCGAGCGAGGTGACTTCGGCCACCTGGTGCTTCGTGCGGTCGCGGCTCAGGCACTCGACGAGGCGCCGAAGCACGAGGTCGCGGTTCGATTCGAGCACCATGTCGATGAAGTCGACGACGACGATGCCGCCGATGTCGCGCAGCCGCAGCTGGCGCACGATCTCTTCCGCCGCCTCGAGGTTGTTCTTCGTGACGGTCTCTTCGAGGTTGCCGCCCGAGCCGACGAACTTGCCGGTGTTCACGTCGATCACGGTCATGGCCTCGGTGCGGTCGATGATGAGCGAACCGCCCGAGGGCAGCCAGACCTTCCGGTCGAGCGCCTTCTCGATCTGCTCGGAGATGCGGAACTCGTCGAACGCGTCGTCCTTATCGCCGCTGTACGCCTCGACGCGTTCGAGCAGATCGGGGGCGACGTGGCCGAGGTAGCGCTCGATGGTCTCGCGGGCGTCATCGCCCTGGATGATCATCTTCTGGAAGTCCTCGTTGAACACGTCGCGGACGATCTTGATGAGCAGATCGGGCTCGCTGTGCAGCAGCGCCGGCGCCTGCACCTTCTCGACCGCCTCGCGGATCTCGGCCCACTGCGCGGTCAGCCGGTTCACGTCGAGGGTGAGCTGCTCGTCGGTCGCACCCTCCGCAGCGGTGCGCACGATGACGCCCACGTTGTCGGGCAGAACCTCTTTGAGGATCTTCTTGAGGCGGGCGCGCTCGGTGTCGGGCAGCTTGCGGCTGATGCCGTTCATCGACCCGTTCGGCACGTAGACCAGGTACCGGCCGGGAAGCGAGACCTGGCTGGTGAGCCGAGCACCCTTGTGTCCGACCGGGTCCTTCGTGACCTGCACGAGCACCTTGTCGCCGGGCTTGAGCGCGAGCTCGATGCGACGGGGCTGATTCTTCTCACCGGACTCGGCCTGTGCCGCCTCCCAGTCGACCTCGCCCGAGTACAGCACGGCGTTGCGGCCGCGGCCGATGTCGACGAACGCGGCCTCCATGCTGGGCAGCACGTTCTGCACCTTGCCGAGGTAGACGTTGCCGATGAGCGACGCCTCCTGGCTCTTGGCGACGTAGTGCTCGACGAGCACCTTGTCCTCGAGGACACCGATCTGAATGCGCCCCGCCTTCGACCGCACCACCATCGTGCGCTCGACGGCCTCGCGGCGCGCCAGGAACTCGGCCTCGGTGATCACCGCCCGGCGGCGGCCCGCGTCGCGGCCGTCACGGCGGCGCTGCTTCTTGGCCTCGAGGCGCGTGGACCCCTTCACCTTCTGCGGCTCGGTGATGAGTTCCGGCTCGCGCTTGGCGGGCTTCTCGCGTTCGCGCGGCTGGTCGTCGGATGCTCCGCCGGAGCCCCCTCGCCGGCGACGTCGCCGGCTGCCCGGCGCTCCCCCGTCGGACTCGGTCGCGATCTCGTCCTCGTCGTCGATGTCGGGCAGGGCGATCACGGGCGGCGCCTGGAACAGCAGCGTCGTCGTCGAGACCGGGCCCGCGAGAGGCGCTGCCTGCTGCGAGCCGACCACGGGGATCGGGGTCGTCAGCGGCTGCGGCAGCGCCGGCGCCAGGGGGTGGTCCTGATCGGCGGCGACGGCCTCCTGGTCGATCGGCGCCGGCTCGGGGACACCCTGCTCGGTCGCGACCGGAACGTCGGGCTGGGCCGGCGACTCGGAGGTCACGGCCGGGGCATCCGTCTCTTCGGCCTTGCGGCGACGCCCTCCGAAGAAGCGGCCACGACGCTTGCCTGCGCCTTCGGTCGCGCTGTCCTGCGTGTATTCATCTTTTTCCACCATCTCTGGTGCACTCCTCGTACCGAGCGGCCGAAGCCTGCGCCCCGGTCGCTACGGGAACTCTCCTGGGGCAGCTTCTGCAGCTGCCGCAAACCTTCACTCGGCGGGCCAGATCGCCCGCCTGCCCGTGTTCGCTGTGGGAACACGAAAACCTTGTCTTCTGCGGCCATCGTCCGCCTGGCGGGACGGCCTGCACCCCATTATCGCACGGCGTGTCTTCCGGCCCGGTTCATGCCTAACCCGGCATGCGATACTCGGCCCTGTGTCAGACACCGCACCAGAGACCGAAGACCGCCCGCGCCATCTTGCGCTCGCCCTGCTGCTGATCGTCGGCGGCGCGCTCGGGCTCCTCGCCTCGTTCTCGCTCATGAAGGACGACCTGGCCCTGCTCACCGACCCGAACACGAACCTCGGCTGCTCGATCTCGGCGTCGATCCAGTGCGGGAAGAACATCGGGTCGTGGCAGGGCAGCGTCTTCGGATTCCCGAACCCGATGCTCGGGCTGATGATGTTCACCGCGCCGATCATCGTGGGGGTCGCGCTGCTCGGCCGTGTGGAGTTCCCGAACTGGTTCTGGCTGCTGTTCAACCTGGGGCACTGGTTCGCGATCGGCTTCATCGCGTGGCTCTCGACCGAGAGCATCTTCTTCATCGGCACGCTCTGCCCGTGGTGCGCGCTGGTCTACGCCGTCGTCATTCCGATGTGGCTCGCGGTCACGCTGCACAACATGGCGGTCGGCCGCTATGGGAAGGCGCTCATCGGCACGGGCACGGCGCTCGTGAGCTGGGTGCCGCTGCTGTCTCTTGTGCTCTACGTCGTGATCGCGCTCGAGGCGCAGCTGCGCCTCGACCTGATCAGCCAGCTGTTCGGCTGAGCGCTCGGCTAACCGAACCAGAGGGCCAGCTCGCGCGCGGCGGACTCGGGCGAGTCGGAGCCGTGCACGAGGTTCTGCTGCACCTTGAGGCCCCAGTCGCGGCCGAGGTCGCCGCGAATGGTGCCGGGCGCGGCCGTCGTCGGGTCGGTCGTGCCCGCGAGTGAGCGGAACCCCTCGATGACGCGCTCGCCCGCGACGCGGATCGCGACGATCGGACCCGACTGCATGAATTCGATCAGCGGCTCGTAGAACGGCTTGCCCTGGTGCTCGGCATAGTGCTGCGAGAGCAGCTCGAGGTCGGCCTCGACCAGGCGGATGTCGACGAGCTGGTACCCCTTCGCCTCGATGCGGCGCAGGATCTCGCCGGTCAGGTTGCGGGCGACGCCGTCGGGCTTGACGAGGACGAGGGTCTCTTCGACAGGGGTGGTCACTGCGGGTTCTCCGTTTCGTTGTGCTTCTGCCGCTCGACCTTATCGGCCGAGTACATGGCGTAGATCCAGATGGCGAGGAACAGGGCGCCGACGATGAACATCATGTGCACCCAGATGCCGGCGAGGATGGCGAGCACCTGCACGGCGAAGCCGATCCAGGTGCCGACGCGGTACCGCAGGGTCAGGATGGCCACGATGGCGAGGGCGATCAGGACGACGCCGCCGGTGATCACGACCGCTGACGGCGCGACGTGCAGGCCCCACGCGACGAGGCCGCCGAGGAACAGCACGATCAGCTCGAAGCCGAGCACGATCGAGCCGACGGACTCGCGGACGCTGCGGTTCCTCACTCGCCGTCCTCCGCGCGGGGCGCCTTCCACCCTCGCTCGGTCGCGAGAGCCATGGCCTCGCCGACGAGGGTGATCGAACCTGTCACCACGACGGCCCGCTTCGGGCCCTCGAGAGCCCACGCGCGCGCCGCCTCGATCGCCTCGCCGAGATCCTCGACCTCGTCGACGCGCTCGTGCGTCCACTCGTAGACGTCCTCGGCGAGATCCTCGCTCGATCGCGCACGGTCGGAGTGGGATTGCGTCACGATCATCGTCGCGGCCGCCGGCGACAGCTCGTCGACGATGCCGTGCGCGTCCTTGTCCTTGAGCACGCCGAGCACGAACGCGATCTCGTCGAAGTCGAAGAAGCGCTCGAGCGCGGCGCGCAGCGTCGCCGCTCCGGCCGGGTTGTGCGCGGCATCCACGATCACGGTCGGCTCGGTGCCGATCAGCTGCAGGCGCCCGGGGGACGTCGCGCCTGCAATGCCCTCTTCCACGAGCTCGTGCGTCAGCTTGTGCGCGCCGCCGCCGATGAACGCCTCGACCGCGGCGATCGCGACCGCGGCGTTCTGCGCCTGATGGTCGCCGTAGAGCGGCAGCGTGAGCCCGTCGTAGGCGCCCGCCGTGCCGCGCACGTCGATCAGCTGGCCGCCGACGGCGACGGACGTCGCGGTGACGTCGAATTCGGCCGGCTGCGCGATCACGGATGCCCCGTGCCGGGCGGCCGCCGCCTGCAGCTCGCGCATCGCCTCAGGCGTCTGCCGAGCCGTCACGACCGTGGCGCCGTCCTTGATGATGCCGGCCTTCGTTCGTGCGATCTCAGCGATGGTGCCGCCGAGCTGGGCCATATGGTCGAGCGCGATGGGGGTGAACACCGCCACCGTGCCGTCGCCGACGTTCGTGGAATCCCACTCGCCGCCCATGCCGACCTCGATCACCGCGACGTCGACGGGGGCGTCGGCGAAGCAGGCGAAGCCGAGCGCCGTCACCGCCTCGAAGAACGTCAGTCGCGGTCGGCCCGCCGCCTCGAGCTCCCGGTCGACCAGGTCGAGGTAGGGCTTGATCTCTTCCCAGTTCCGGGCGAGCGCCTCGTCGGTGATCGGCTCGCCGTCGATCAGGATGCGCTCGTTGAAGCGCTCGAGGTGCGGGCTGGTGAGCAGACCGGTGCGCAGACCGTAGGCGCGCAGGATGCTCTCGGCGATGCGGCTCGTCGACGTCTTCCCGTTCGTGCCCGTGATGTGGATGATCGGGTATGCCTTCTGGGGGTCGCCGAGCACCTCGACGGCGCGTCTGGTCGCGTCGAGGCGGCGCTCGGGCTTCGCCTCGCCGACGCGCTCGAGCAGTTCCTCGTAGGCGGCGTCGGCCGCTGCGCGGTACGAGTCGTCGCCGCCCTGAGCCTGTCGAAGGGTCATGCCGACACCTCCACCTTCTGCACGTCGATCGACGGCTCGCCGACCGCCACGTCGAAGTCGACGGCCAGTGTCTCGGCCGCGATGAGCTCGGCGTGGGTGCGTGCGGCGGCTGCGGATGCCTCGTCGAGCGTGAGCTGCAGCCGGATGCGGTCGCTGACGTCGAGCCCCGCGGCCTTGCGCGCGTCCTGCACGTTGCGGATGAGGTCGCGGGCGGCGCCCTCGGCTGCAAGCTCGGGCGTCACGTGGGTGTCGAGCAGGACGAAGCCTCCGCCGGGCAGCAGCGCGAGCGCCTCTGAGCCGTCGCCCTTCTGCGCCACCTCGAGCACGAGCTCGTACTCCCCCGGCTCGAGCGCGATCCCGCCTGCGGTCACGACGCCGTCGCTCTCGCTCCAATCGCCGCCGCGCGCCGCCTTGATGGCGTCCTGCACCTGCTTTCCGAGGCGCGGTCCCGCCGCGCGGGCGTTCACCGACAGCCGGCGGGTGATGCCGTAGTCGTCCGCACTCGTCTCGGTCTCTGCCACGAACGCCACCGCCTTCACGTTCAGCTCGTCGCGCAGGATTCCGTCGAAGGCCGAAAGCCGCGAGGCATCCGGCACGACGACCGTGAGCTGTGCGAGCGGCAGGCGCACGCGCAGGCCGTTCGCCTTGCGCAGCGACAGGCCCGTCGAGGCGATCTGACGCACGGCGTCCATCGCGGCGACCAGCTCGTGGTCGGCGGGCAGCTCGGCAGCATCGGGCCAGTCCTCGAGGTGCACGCTGCGCCCGCCGGTGAGCCCCTGCCAGATGTGCTCGGTGACGAGCGGCAGCAGCGGCGAGGCGAGGCGGCAGAGCGTCTCGAGAACCGTGAACAGCGTGTCGAAGGCGTCGGCGTTCTCGCCGTCTTCCGTGACCCCGACCCAGAAGCGGTCGCGCGAGCGGCGCACGTACCAGTTCGTCAGCACGTCGGCGAAGTCGCGCAGGGCGGCGGCGGCGAACGGGCTGTCGAGGTCGTCGAGGTGCTCTGTGACCGACTCGACCGTCTCCCGCAGCTTGGCGAGGATGTAGCGGTCGAGCTCGTTCGTCGAGTCCGTGCGCCGCGTCGCCTCGTACCCGCAGGCGTTCGCGTAGATCGTGAAGAAGTAGTACGAGCTCCACAGCGGCAGCAGCAGCTCGCGCACACCCGAGCGGATGCCCTCTTCCGTCACGATCAGGTTGCCGCCGCGGATCACCGACGACGACATCAGGAACCAGCGCATCGCGTCGGAGCCGTCGCGGTCGAACACCTCGGAGACATCCGGGTAGTTGCGCAGGCTCTTCGACATCTTCTGCCCGTCCGAGCCGAGCACGATGCCGTGGCTGAGCGCCGAGCGGAAGGCCGGCCGGTCGAAGATCGCCGTCGCGAGCACGTGCTGCACGTAGAACCAGCCGCGGGTCTGGCCGATGTACTCGACGATGTAGTCGGCCGGGTTGTGGGTGTCGAACCACTCGCGGTTCTCGAACGGATAGTGCACCTGCGCGAACGGCATCGACCCCGAGTCGAACCAGACGTCGAACACGTCGCTGATGCGGCGCATGGTCGCGCGCCCGGTCGGGTCGTCGGGGTTCGGTCGGGTCAGCTCGTCGATGAACGGGCGGTGCAGGTCGACCTGCCCCTCGGCGTTCCTCGGCAGAGTGCCGAAGTCGCGCTCGAGCTCGTCGAGCGAGCCGTAGACGTCGATGCGCGGGTGGTTCGCGTCGTCGCTCTTCCACACCGGGATCGGCGAGCCCCAGAAGCGGTTGCGGCTGATCGACCAGTCGCGCGCGCCCTCGAGCCACTTCCCGAACTGCCCGTCCTTGACGTTCTCGGGCACCCAGGCGATCTGCTGGTTCAGCTCGAGCATGCGGTCCTTGAACTCGGTCACGCGCACGAACCAGCTCGAGACCGCCTTGTAGATCAGCGGGTTCCGGCAGCGCCAGCAGTGCGGGTACGAGTGCTCGTAGCTCGCCTGCCGCAGCAGGCGGTGCTCGCTGCGCAGCAGCTGCGTGAGCGGCTTGTTCGCGTCGAAGACCTGCAGGCCGGCGACGGGGGCGATGTTCGCGAGGAACTTCCCGCCGTCGTCCACCGAGACGATCACGGGGATGCCGTTCGCCTCACAGACGCGCTGGTCGTCCTCGCCGTAGGCGGGCGCCTGGTGCACGATGCCGGTGCCGTCTGCCGTCGTCACGTAGTCGTCGACGAGGATGCGCCATGCATTCTCGGTGCCCCACGTCTCGGCATCCGCGTAGAAATCCCACAGCCGGTCGTATTGCACGCCGGCGAGCTGCGCGCCCATGATCGTGCGGGTGACGGATGCCAGCGCGGCGGCCGCGTCGTCGTAGCCGAGGTCCTTGGCGTAGTTGCCGACGAGGTCGACGGCGAGCAGGTACTCCCCCGCCTCTTCCGGGGTGTCTGCGGCGCCGTTCGGGCCGGCCGGCACGACGGCGTACTCGATGTCGGGCCCGACGACGAGCGCGAGGTTGGTCGGCAGCGTCCAGGGGGTGGTGGTCCACGCGAGCGCGCGCACCGCGGTGAGCCCCAGCGACTCGGCCTTCTCGCCGACCAGCGGGAACGTGACCGTGACGGTCTGGTCCTGGCGCATCTTGTAGACGTCGTCGTCCATGCGCAGCTCGTGGTTCGACAGCGGCGTCTCGTCGCGCCAGCAGTAGGGCAGCACGCGGTAGCCCTCATAGGCGAGGCCCTTGTCGTAGAGCTGCTTGAAGGCCCACAGCACGCTCTCCATGAACGACAGGTCGAGGGTCTTGTAGCCGCCCTCGAAGTCGACCCAGCGCGCCTGGCGGGTGACGTAGGCCTGCCACTCCTCGGTGTAGCGCAGCACGGATTCCTTCGCGGCGCGGTTGAAGGCGGCGAGACCCATCTTCTCGATGTCTGCCTTGCCGTTGATGCCGAGCTGCCGTTCGGCCTCGAGCTCGGCGGGCAGGCCGTGCGTGTCCCACCCGAAGACGCGCTTGACCTGCTTGCCCCGCATCGTCTGGTAGCGCGGGAACAGGTCCTTCGCGTAACCCGTCAGCAGGTGCCCGTAGTGCGGCAGGCCGTTCGCGAACGGAGGGCCGTCGTAGAACACCCACTCGTCGCAGCCCTCGCGCTGGTCGACGGATGCCTGGAAGGTGTCGTCCTTCTTCCAGAAGGCGAGCACCTTCTGCTCGATCTCCGGAAAGCGCGGGCTCGGGACGACTTCCGGCTCATCGGACTTGGGGTACGGCAACGCGGCTCCTCAGTGGATCTGAATCACTAGCCGAGGACGCGGCTCTCGTCGCGCGGTACCACCTCGATTGATGCGGCACCTGGATGCCGCACCCTCTCGTTTCTGAGGCTGTGACGGGCCCGACCCGTTCGGTTCTACTGAGCTCGCGCCGTTCTTCCGAAGACTCCCCGGTGATGGCCGGATCAATGTCGATGCCAACAAGTCTACCGATAGACTGTGCAGACATCCCACACTCAGGCACCCTCTGACGCGGTGCCGCACATAGCGAAGACGAGGCCCTCTGACATGACTGCGATCCCTGACAAGCCGGCATTGGAAGGCCTCGAAGCCAAGTGGGGTGAGGTCTGGCGCAGCAGCGGCACGTACTCCTTCGACAGGAAGGCCGCGCTCGAGGCATCCGATCGCAGCTGCATCTACTCGATCGACACGCCGCCTCCCACTGCGTCGGGCTCGCTGCACATCGGCCACGTCTTCAGCTACACGCACACCGACGTGGTCGCGCGGTACCACCGCATGCGCGGCAAGACCGTCTTCTACCCGATCGGGTGGGACGACAACGGGCTGCCCACCGAGCGCCGCGTGCAGAACTATTACGGCGTGCGCTGCGACCCGTCGCTGCCCTATAAGCCGGACTTCCAGCCGCCCTACGAGGGCGGTGACAACAAGTCGAGCCGCGCCGCCGATCAGGTGCCGATCTCGCGCCGCAACTTCATCGAGCTGTGCGAGCGGCTCACGGAAGAGGACGAGAAGCAGTTCGAGGAGCTGTTCCGCCTGCTCGGGCTGTCGGTCGACTGGGCCCAGACCTACCGCACCATCGGCCCCGAGTCCATTCGCGCTTCCCAGCTCGCGTTCGTGCACGGCGTGGAACGCGGCGAGGCCTACCAGGACTGGGCGCCCACGCTGTGGGACGTGACCTTCCGCTCCGCCGTCGCGCAGGCGGAACTCGAGGACCGCGACCAGCCGGGCGCCTATCACCGCCTCGCCTTCCACGGCGCAGAGGGCGACGTCTTCATCGAGACCACCCGGCCCGAGCTGCTGGCCGCGTGCGTCGCGCTCGTGGCGCACCCCGACGACGAGCGCTACCGGCCGTTGTTCGGCACGACCGTGCGCACGCCCATCTTCGACGTCGAGGTGCCGGTGCTCGCGCACCACCTCGCGCAGGCCGACAAGGGCACGGGCATCGCGATGGTCTGCACCTTCGGCGATGTGACCGACGTCACCTGGTGGCGCGAGCTGCAGCTGCCGACCCGCGCGATCATCGGCTTCGACGGTCGCATCGTCGCCGAGGCGCCCGAGGCGATCACCTCGGAGGCCGGCCGTGACGCGTTCGCACAGCTCGCCGGCCTCACCGTGTTCAGCGCCAAGAAGACCATGGTCGAGCTGCTCACCGCCTCGGGCGAGCTCATCGGCGAGCCGAAGCCGATCCAGCACCCCGTGAAGTTCTACGAGAAGGGCGACCGCCCGCTCGAGATCGTCTCGACGCGCCAGTGGTATGTGAAGAACGGCGGCAAGGACGACGCGCTGCGCGCCCGCCTCATCGAGGCCGGCCGCGAGCTCGACTGGAACCCCGACTTCATGCGCGTGCGCTACGAGAACTGGGTGAACGGTCTCGCGGGCGACTGGCTGATCTCGCGCCAGCGCTTCTTCGGCGTGCCGATCCCGGTCTGGTACCGCGTCGACGAGAACGGCGAGACCCAGTTCGACCAGGTGATCCTGCCCGAGCCTGCACAGCTGCCCGTCGACCCCTCGTCCGACGCGCCGACCGGCTTCGACGAGTCGCAGCGCGGCCAGGCCGGCGGTTTCGTCGGCGAGCTCGACATCATGGACACCTGGATGACGTCGTCGCTCACCCCGCAGATCGCCGCCGGGTGGGAGCGCGACCCCGAGCTGTTCGCGGCCCTGTTCCCCTTCGACCTGCGCCCGCAGGCCCAGGACATCATCCGCACCTGGCTGTTCTCGACCGTGCTGCGCGCCGTGCAGCAGCACGACTCGCTGCCCTGGCGCCACGCGGCGATCTCGGGCTTCATCGTCGACCCCGACCGCAAGAAGATGTCGAAGTCGAAGGGCAATGTGGTCACGCCCGCCTCGATCCTCGAGCAGCACGGCTCGGATGCCACGCGCTACTGGGCCGCGTCGAGCCGCCTCGGCGCCGACGCCGCGTTCGACATCAACAACCCGACGCAGCTCAAGATCGGCCGCCGCCTCGCGATCAAGGTGCTCAACGCCGCGAAGTTCGTGCTGGGCTTCGAGTCCACAGAGGGCGCCGAGATCACCGCCGAGCTCGACAAGGCGATGCTGCGCGAGCTCGCGAAGGTGGTCGCGGACGCGACGGCGGCGTTCGAGTCCTACGACCACGCCCGCGCGCTCGAGGTCACCGAGACGTTCTTCTGGACGTTCTGCGACGACTACCTCGAGCTCGTCAAAGAGCGCGCACACGGCGCCGCAGGTGCCGCCGGCCAGGCATCCGCGGTCGCCGCGCTGCGCCTCGCGCTCAGCGTGCTTCTGCGCCTGCTCGCGCCCGTGATCCCGTATGCGACGGAGGAGACCTGGAGCTGGTTCAACTCCGGCTCGGTGCACACCGCGGCGTGGCCGGAAAGCGAAGAGCTGGCCGCCGTCGGCGAAGGGCCTGCCGTGCTCTCTGTCGCGAGCCAGGCCCTGGTCGGCATCCGCCGCACGAAGACCGACGCCAAGGTGTCGCAGAAGACCCCGATCACCTCGCTGACCCTGACGGGCACTGACGAGCAGCTCGCGGCGCTGCGGCTCGCCGAAGACGACCTCAAGGCCGTCGGGCGCATCGCAGCGGTCGAATACGCTCCGGGCGAGTCCGTCGCGGTGCGCGACGCCGAACTCGGAGATCTGTCCTGACCAGGACAATTCGCGCTATGGTCACCACGGGAGGGGTGCTATGACCGTTTCAATCCGAGAAGCTCGCGACAGCGACTTCTTCCCCTGGCTCAGTCTGTATGAGGAATACGCGTCCGAGCGCGGGGTCGAGTTGACCGAACGCCGGGCTCTGCAGCTGTGGACCTGGCTCTCCGACCCGCACCATCCCGAGACGTCGCTCATCGCTCTCGGCGAGGACGGCGGGGTCACGGGGCTCGTGCACTTCCACGCGTTCCCGCGCCCGCTGCTCGGCGAGACCGGCGTGTTCATCGACGCGATCCACGCGAAGGACGACGGTGTCGCCGACGAGCTGTTCCGTGCCGTGCGCGACGCGGCGACCGCGCAGGGCGCCGGCGTGATCCGCTGGAGCCAGGTCGAGGGCGAGACGCTGCCGCGTGCGCTCGCGGAGGCCGGCGGGAACGCGGAGAGCTCGGCCTACGTCGAGCTCCAGACCGCGCCCCAGCCGGCCTGACCGTGGCCCGCCGCATCATGCAGCTCGGAACCCGCTGGCCCGTCGGCGCACCCGCGCCCGCAGCCCTTCCCGACGTGGTTCGGGCGGCCGTGAAGGCGGTCGAAGAGGAGCTGGATGCCGACAGTGTCGACGCGTCGACCTGGCGCTGGACCCTCACCTGGCTTGAGCGGAAGCCCGTCGTCGAGCTCGACGACGGAACCGTCATCCGTTACAACCCCGACAGTGAGACCGCCACCATCACCTCGAACGATTTCGAGGCCGAGCAGGGCTGACGGGCGGCCGCCGGCCGCACCGATAGAGTGGCGACATGACGACGGATGCCGCGAACCCGCTTCTGACCGCCAGCACACTCGACTACCGCCTGCCGCCGTTCTCGCAGATCAGAGACGAGCACTACCGGCCGGCGTTCGATGCGGGGTTCGCCGAGCAGCTCGCCGAGATCGATGCGATCGCACGGAATCCCGAGGCGCCGACGTTCGAGAACACCCTCGTGCCCCTCGAGCGCTCCGGGCAGACGCTGCGCCGGGCCGCGTTCGTCTTCTTCAACAAGTCCTCTGCCGACTCGAACGACGTCACGAACGCGCTCGACGAGGAGCTCGCGCCACGGCTGGCGGCCCACCAGGACGCCATCCAGCTGAACTCCGCGCTGTACGAGCGCATTCGCGCTGTGCGCGACGGACTTGCGGAGCGCCCCGACCTCGATGACGAGGCGCGCTATCTCGTCGAGCGCTATTTCACCGATTTCACGCTCGCCGGGGCGGGGCTCGACGACGACGCCAAGGCGACGCTCTCCGAGCTCAACCAGCGGATCTCCGGAATTCAGGCGAAGTTCGAGAAGCAGCTGCTCGCCGACACCAACGAGCTCGCCGTGGTCTTCGACGACGCGGCCGAGCTCGAGGGGCTCGGCGACGGCGAGCTCTCCGCCGCCGCGGAGGCCGCCAAGGAGCGCGGACTCGACGGGAAGTATCTCGTCACGCTCGTGCTGCCGACGGGGCATCCCTGGCTGGCGTCGCTCGTGCGCCCCGAGGTGCGCGAGCGCATCATGTCGGCCTCGCGCTCGCGCGGTGCGCGCGACGGCAGCAACGACAACCGCCCGCTCATCCTCGAGCTGGTGCGCCTGCGCGCCCGTCGGGCGCAGCTGCTCGGCTTCGCGAGCCATGCCGACTACGTCACCGCCGGCCAGACGGCGGGCACCGCCGCGAACGTCGCCGACATGCTGGGGAAGCTCGCACCGGCCGCCGCCCGGAACGCACGCCGCGAGCACAAGGCGCTCGAGCGCACCGCGGGTGCACCGGTGGGGGCGGCCGACTGGGACTTCTGGACCGAGAAGGTGCGCCTCGCCGAATACGACGTCGACACGGCCGCCCTGCGGCCGTACTTCGAGGCAGAGCGCGTGCTGCAGGACGGCGTGTTCTTCGCCGCGAGCAGGCTGTACGGCCTGAGCTTCGCCGAGCGGCCCGACCTCGTCGGCTATCACCCCGACGTGCGCGTTTTCGAGGTGTTCAATGAGGACGGTTCCCAGCTCGGCCTCTTCCTCTACGACCTCTACACACGCGACTCGAAGCGCGGCGGTGCCTGGATGAACAGCCTGGTCGACCAGTCGGAACTGCTCGGCGAGCCGACCACGATCGTCGTCAACAACCACAACGTGCCGAAGCCCGCCGCGGGTGAGCCCACGCTGCTGACCTTCGACGAGGTGCACACGCTCTTCCACGAGTTCGGGCACGCGCTGCACGGGTTGTTCGGTCACGCCGTCTACCCGCGCTTCTCGGGCACCAGCGTGCACCGAGACTTCGTCGAGTTCCCCTCGCAGGTCAACGAGATGTGGATGCTGTGGCCCGAGGTGCTCGCGAACTACGCCAAGCACTACGAGACCGGCGAGCCGATCCCCCAGGACATCGTCGACCGCATCGTCGCCTCTGAGACCTTCAACGAGGGCTTCGCGACCAGCGAGTACCTGGGCGCCGCTCTGCTCGACCAGGCCTGGCACGTGCTCACCCCCGAGCAGGCGGACGCCATCACCGACGTCGCCGCCTTCGAGGCGGCGGCCCTCGCCGAGGTCGGGCTCGACTTCCCGCCCGTTCCCCCGCGTTACCAGAGCTCGTACTTCGCGCACACCTTCTCGGGCGGGTACGACGCGCAGTACTACTCGTACATCTGGAGCGAGGTGCTCGACGCGGACACCGTCGAGTGGTTCAAGTCGAACGGCGGCCTCACTCGCGAGAACGGCGACCGTTTCCGCTCGCGGCTGCTCGGCGTCGGCGGCACCAAGGACCCCATCGAGGCGTACGTCGATTTCCGCGGCCGGCGCGCCGAGCTCGAGCCGCTGCTGACACGCCGGGGCCTCGTCGACTGACCGCGAACGGAATGCGGGGCCGCGGCGATCAGTCGAGGGCGCGGCGCATCGCGAGAACGTCGGGGCGGTCGGCGGCGTCGGCGAACAGATAGAGCGCCGCGGCATCGGGAACCCAGCCGACGATGGTCGGGCAATCGGCCGCACGCCTGCGGCGCAGGGCGAGACGCGACCCCTGCGCGATCAGGCGGTCTTCTCTTCGCGGCGGGAGGGGCGATGCGGCACGATCGTCGGCGCCGCGTTCGACTCGACCGACTCGCGGGTGATGACCACCCGGGCCACCTCGTCGGTCGAGGGGACCTCGAACATCACCGGCCCGAGCACCTCTTCCATGATGGCGCGCAGGCCGCGGGCGCCGGTCTGGCGCAGCACGGCCAGATCGGCGATCGCCTCGAGGGCGCCCTGCTCGAACGCCAGCTCGACGCCGTCGAGCTCGAACATGCGCTGATACTGCTTCACCAGCGCGTTCTTCGGCACGGTGAGGATCTGGATGAGTGCCTCGCGATCGAGCGGCGTCACCGTCGTGACGACGGGAAGGCGCCCGATGAACTCGGGAATGAGACCGAACTTGTGCAGGTCTTCGGGAAGGACCTCGCTGAAGAGATTGAGGTCATCGCCCTTCGAGTGCAGCGGTGCGCCGAAGCCGATGCCCTTCTTGCCGGCCCGTGCCGAGATGATCTCTTCGAGGCCGGCGAACGCACCCGCGACGATGAAGAGCACGTTCGTCGTGTCGATCTGGATGAATTCCTGGTGCGGATGCTTGCGGCCGCCCTGCGGGGGAACGGAGGCGACGGTGCCCTCGAGGATCTTGAGCAGCGCCTGCTGGACGCCCTCGCCCGAGACATCCCTCGTGATCGACGGGTTCTCGGCCTTGCGCGCGATCTTGTCGACCTCGTCGATGTAGATGATGCCGGTCTCTGCGCGCTTGACGTCGTAATCCGCGGCCTGGATGAGCTTGAGCAGGATGTTCTCGACGTCTTCGCCGACGTAGCCCGCCTCGGTCAGCGCCGTGGCGTCGGCCACTGCGAACGGGACGTTGAGGCGCTTCGCGAGCGTCTGCGCGAGGTAGGTCTTGCCGCAGCCCGTCGGCCCGATCAGCAGGATGTTGGACTTCGCGATCTCGACCTCGTCTGCCTTGACGTCGGCCGGGCCGATGGCGTTGCGGGCCCGCACGCGCTTGTAGTGGTTGTAGACGGCGACGGCGAGCGCCTTCTTCGCGGCGTCTTGGCCGATCACGTACTCTTCGAGGAAGCTGTAGATCTCTTTCGGCTTCGGCAGCTCGAACTCACCCGACGTGCCCGCCTCGGCGTCGGCCATGCGCTCTTCGATGATCTCGTTGCAGAGTTCGACGCACTCGTCGCAGATGTACACGCCGGGCCCGGCGATCAGCTGCACGACCTGCTTCTGGCTCTTTCCGCAGAACGAACACTTGAGCAGGTCGGCGCTCTCTCCGATGCGTGCCATTCGCTATCTCCTCCAAAAGCACAGTCCCGGTCAGACGTGGGCGGGCTGCCTTGCGTCGAGCCTAACGCGAGGGGCCGACATCGGCAGGGATCTGCGCGATGTCGGCCCCGGAGTGTTACTCGCCGCGCTACTGCGCGATGGCCGCCTGAACCGACTTGCGGCTCGACAGCACCTGGTCGATCAGCCCGTAGTCGAGGGCCTCGGCCGCAGACAGGATCTTGTCGCGGTCGATGTCCTTGTTGACCTCCTCCTGGCTGCGGTTGGAGTGCTTCGCCAGCGTCTCCTCCAGCCAGGTGCGCATGCGCAGGATCTCAGCGGCCTGGATCTCGATGTCGGATGCCTGACCGTGGCCCGCCTCGCCGATCGCGGGCTGGTGGATCAGGATGCGGGCGTTCGGCAGCGCGAGACGCTTCCCCGGCGTGCCCGCGGCGGTCAGCACGGCGGCGGCCGAGGCGGCCTGGCCGAGGACCACCGTCATGATCTGCGGGCGGATGTACTGCATCGTGTCGTAGATCGCCGTCATGGCCGTGAACGAGCCACCGGGCGAGTTGATGTACATGACGATGTCGCGGTCGGGGTCCTGGCTCTCGAGCACGAGCAGCTGCGCCATGATGTCGTCGGCGCTCGCGTCGTCGACCTGGACGCCCAGGAAGATGATGCGGTCCTCGAAGAGCTTCGCGTAGGGGTCTTGCCGCTTGTAGCCGTAAGCAGTGCGCTCCTCGAAGCTCGGCAGGATGTAGCGCGAGTTCGGCATCTGCAGGCTGTTGCCGCCTGCCATAAAGGTGGGAGTCTCCATTTGTTTCTCTCTCTCGCTCGCGCCTAGGCCTGCTGCTCGGTGCCGCCGCCGCCCGCGACCTCGGTCGCGGTGTCGCGGATGTGGTCGACGAAGCCGTACTCCAGCGCCTCCTGAGCGTTGAACCAGTGGTCGCGGTCACCGTCGGCGGTGACCTGCTCGAAGGTCTTGCCGGTCGCCTCGGCGGTGATCTGGAACAGGCGCTTCTTCATGTCGGAGATGAGCTGCGCCTGGGTCTGGATGTCACTCGCCGTTCCACCGAAGCCGCCGTGGGGCTGGTGCAGCAGCACGCGTGCGTTCGGGGTGATGTAGCGCTTCCCCTTGGTTCCCGCCGTGAGAAGCAGCTGCCCCATCGATGCGGCCATGCCGATGCCGACCGTCACGATGTCGTTCGGCACGAACTGCATGGTGTCGTAGATCGCCATGCCGGCCGTGATCGAGCCGCCGGGCGAGTTGATGTAGAGGTAGATGTCCTTCTTGGGGTCCTCGGCGGCGAGGAGGAGGAGCTTCGCGGCGATCTCGTTCGCGTTGTCATCGCGGACCTCTTCGCCGAGCCAGACGATCCGGTCCCTCAGCAGTCGATCGAAAACACTGGGAGTCAGTGTCGGTTCGGCCATGTGTGATGCTCCGTTTCAGTGAGTAACTTCATCGAATCTATCGGTGGCCAACGCACGGGGCCGGGGCTGTTCGCCCACGGCGCAGGCGTGTCGGGATTCGGGCGATGAGACGACGGATGCCGGGACCATCGGCCCCGGCATCCGGTGTTGCTCGTCGTCGCCGACTACTCGGCGTCGGCCTCGTCAGCCGCCTTCTTCGACGACTTCTTGGCCTTCTTGGCCGGCTTGTTCGCCTCGGCGATGGCCTCGGCCGCGCTCTCGACGGCCTCGTCCTCGGTGGGCTGCGGCTCGGCCTGCAGGATGATGTCGGAGTCGTCCTCGTCGTTCTGCACGGCGGCGAACTCGCTGAGGTCGACCGCATTGCCGGCCTCGTCGGTCACGACGGCCTTGCCGAGGACGATCGAGATCGCCTTGCTGCGCGCGACCTCGCCGACCATCTGCGGGATCTGGCCGTTGTCGGCCAGGATCTTGATGAACTCGTTCGGCTCCATGCCGTACTGGGCGGATGCCTGCACCAGGTAGGACGTGAGCTCGTTCTGGCTCACCGTGACCTTCTCGGCCTCGGCGATCTCGTCGAAGAGGATCTGCGTGCGCAGAGCCTTCTCGCTCGCCTCCTTGACCTCGGCGCGGTGGGTCTCGTCGTCGAGGCGGTTCTCGGCCTCGAGGTGGCGGTGGATCTCGTCCTCGATGACCGCCTCGGGCACGGGGATCTCGGCCTGCTCGAGCAGCAGGTCGACGAGCTTGTTGCGTGCCTCGTTGCCCTGGGCGAAGGTCTTCGACTTCGCGGCCTCGGACTTGAGGCCCTCGCGCAGCTCGGCGATCGTGTCGTATTCACTCGAGATCTGAGCGAAGTCGTCGTCGGCCTCGGGCAGCTCGCGCTCCTTCACGGAGTTCACCGTGACGCTGATCTCGGCCTCTTCGCCCTCGTGGTCGCCACCGAGCAGCTTCGACGCGAAGGTGGTCTCTTCGCCGGCGGTCAGCGAGTCGAGGGCGTCGTCGAGGCCCTCGAGCAGGTCGCCCGAGCCGATCTCGTAGGAGATGTTCTCGGCGCTGTCGACGATCTCGTCGCCGATCTTCGCCTCGAGGTTGATCTGCACGAAGTCGCCGGCCTTGGCGGGGCGGTCGACGGTGACGAGCGTGCCGAAGCGGCTGCGCAAGCGGTCGAGTTCCTCTTCGACATCGGCATCGGTGACCTCGGACGACTCGACGGTGATGGCGAGCTTGTCGTAGGCGGGAACCGTGATCTCGGGGCGCACGTCGACCTCGAAGGTGACGACGAGGTCGCCGGCGAAGGTGTTGACGTCGGGCAGCGTCACGATGTCGGCCTCGGGGCGGCCGAGCGGCCGCAGCTTGGTCTCGGTGACGGCCTCGCGGTAGGCACCGTCGAGCGAGTCGTTGATCGCGTGCTCGAGGACGGCGCCCTTGCCGACCCGCGTGTCGATGATCGCGGGCGGGACCTTGCCCTTGCGGAAGCCGGGGATGGTGACGTCGGCGGCGATGTGCTCGTAAGCGTGGGTGATGCTGGGCTTCAGCTGCTCCGGCGTGACCGTGGTGGTGAGCTTGACGCGCGTCGGGCTCAGCTGTTCGACCGTGGTGGGCACTGGTGGTTCTCCTAGGTGGATTTGACCCTGTTGTTCAAGGGATATTGCGCGGCAAGTGGTCGGGGCGACAGGATTCGAACCTGCGACTTCCCGCCCCCAAAGCGGGCGCTCTAGCCAAGCTGAGCTACGCCCCGGATGCATGCGATCCGCACGGTGCTACCGCGAGGGGGCGACGGGAATCGAACCCGCGTAATCAGTTTGGAAGACTGAGGCTCTACCATTGAGCTACGCCCCCGAAGGGTGTTCCTCGCCGCCAAAAAGGCAGCCTGTTCAGCATACGGCATAGCCCTGGTGCGTTTCGGAGCGAGGCTCAGGCGCAGCTCGCCGGCCGCGCTACGCTCGCCGGCGTGAAACACGTCGTCGCCGCACTGCGATTCTTCTTCAGCGCCCTCATGCTCGTCGCGGTCACGCGCTCGTTCGTCTACGACGCGGCCCACGGCGGCGACGTCTGGCCGTGGGACTGGTTCGGCTACTTCACCAATCAGAACAACCTCGCCGCCGGCTTCGTGCTGAGCTTCGCCGGCGTTCTGCTGCTGCAGGGGCGCCGGCTGCGCTGGCTAGAGTACGCCCGCGGCGCCGTCACCGTCTACATCTTCATCGTCGGCACCGTCTATTGGACGCTGCTCGCGCCGATCACCACCCCCGAGATCCCCTGGACCAACGCGATCGTCCACGGCGTCATGCCTGCCTATTGCCTGCTCGACTGGCTGCTCGTCGGCGACCGGGCACCGTTGCGCTACGCGCGGCTCTGGGTGATCTTCCCCTACGCGGTCGTGTGGCTCGGCGTCACGCTCACGCGCGGGGCCACGGACCACTGGGTGCCGTACCCCTTCATGGACCCGGCGACCGGCTACGCCAGCGTGTCGCTGTACTGCGGCGCCATCGTCGTCATCGCCACCGTCGTCGCGCTGCTCTTCTGGGCCGCCAGCCGCTGGCGCGGCATCCTGCTGCGCGGCTCAGCGGATGGCGTCGTAACTGAAGCGCCCGGCGATCATCGTCGCGACGACCGGCTGGCTGCGTAGCGCCACCGGGTCCTCCTGCCGCGGGTCTGCGCCGAGCACCACGAGGTCGGCCGGCTGGCCCACCGCGACCGATGAGCGAACGGATGCCTGCACCGCCTGCTCGAGGGAGATCGACTGCTCGTCGTGCCACGGCTCGCGGTCGCCCCGGCTGCGGAAGACAGCGGAGGCGATGGCGAGCCACGGGTCTAGCGGCGCCACAGGGGCGTCCGACCCGAACGCCAGCGCGGCGCCGGCATCCAGCAGCCCGCGCAGCGGGAACGCGTGGCGGCTGCGCGCTCCCCAGTAGCGCTCGGCGATGTCGCGGTCATCCATCGCGTGCTCGGGCTGCACGCTGGCTGTGACCCCGAGTTGGGCGAAGCGGGGCAGATCCTCTGGCAGGACGAGCTGAGCATGCTCGACCGAGCCGCGCGCCCCCGTGATCGCAAAGGCGTCGAGAGCGTGCGACACCGCGTGGTCGCCGATGGCGTGCACGGCGGCGGTCTGCCCCGCCTGCACCGCGCGGCGCAGCAGTGCGGTGAGCTCTTCCGGCGGCACGGTGAGCTGGCCGCGGCTGCGGCCCGCGTCGCCGGCATACGGCTCGCGCAGATAGGCGGTGCGCGTGTTGAGCGACCCGTCGGTGATCACTTTGAGCGGCCCCAGTGTCAGAAGGCCGCTCGTGTCGAGGGCCTCTCCCCCGCCGAGGCCGAACGCGAGGGCGTCGTCGAAGCGCTCGGGGTAGAACGCGGCGGCGACGCGCAGCTCGTCGAATCCGGCGGCGAAGCGGCGCTGCCAGTCCGCGGGTGCGAAGCCCCACTCGAAATCGACGACGCCGACCACGCCGCGCGCGGCCGCCGCCTCGGCCGCTTCGTGTGCCCAGCCGTCGACGGCCTTCTCCGGCACCTCGTCGAGCGCGTCGATCACCGCGAACGCGTCGCGCTCGCGCAGCACCCCGCTCGGGTGCTCATAGAACCCGTGCGCCCTGAGAGCCGCAGAGTTCAGCCACACGGTGTGCAGGTCGGCGCTGATCGCGACCACGCGCCGCTGCTCCCCGGAATCGCCGACCTCGCCGTGATCGAGCGCCTCGTCGAGCAGCTCGAAATGCGGCACGTCCGGCCAGAGCGCGTCGCGGAAGCCGACCCCGACGACGTCGCCGTCGGGATGGGCGTCTGCATGTGCCGCGAGCATCGCCGCGGCATCCGCTGCGGACTGCGCATCGCCGAGTTGCACACGCCGCGACGCGTGCGCCCACTGCGTGAAGTGCGTGTGCCGGTCCCACAGGCCGGGGATCAGGACGTGGCCGTCGAGCTCGATGTGATCGCCGACGGTGGGAACCTCGCCGGCCGGCGTCACCGCGCTGATCACGCCGCCCGTCACCGTGACGTCGACGAGCCGCCCGTCGAGCAGTCGTGCGCCGTTGAACGTCACTGTCATCGGATGCCGCCCCTCTAGATCAGGCCTGGTCCTTCGGGCACCAGTAAAGCTTGCGGTTCGCCATCTCGGTCATCGCGATGGGCGTGCCGCACACCCGGCACGGCTCGCCCGTGCGGTGGTAGACCCAATGGCGATCATCGCGCCTCGCCATGGCCCGGCGATAGGCCTCGCCGCTCAGGCCGTCCATCGTCATCATCTGGCCGGTGCGCACGCCGACGTCGAGCAGGTGCACCCAGTCGCGCCACAGCGCCCGCGCCGTCTCCTCCGGAACCTTCTTCCCGGGCGTGAACGGGTTGAGCCGCGCGCGGAACAGCAGCTCTGCGCGGTACACGTTGCCGATGCCGCTCACGACGGACTGGTCCATCAGCAGCTGACCCACCGGCTGGTTCGACTTGCGGATGGCCGCGACGACGCGGTCCTCGGCCTCTCGAGAGTCGTCGTTGAGCGGGTCGGGGCCGAGCCGGTCGATGACCTGCTGCACCTCGAACGCGCTGATGGCCTCGCACGCGGTCGGCCCGCGCAGGTCGGCGCACGCCGTGTCGGTCAGCAGGCGCACCCGCACCTGGCCGACGGGCGCCGGCGGGAACTCGAAGTCGGCGTCGTCGTTCTCCTTCTCGGACTCGGCCATGTGCAGCCGCGCCTTCCGAGGAGCGCCGATTGAGCGGATGGAGTCCTCGCCGTCGCGGTCGTCGAGGTAGTCGCGGTCGGTCTCGAGCGGCGCCGCCTCGGGCAGCTCGGTTCCGCGCTGGTTCGTCTGCCCCATGCGGCCGCCGGCCGACCTGATCGTGGCATCCGTCGTGATCTCGCCGGCGAAGTCCCACGCGCCGTAGAGACCGAGGTGCACGCGCAGCCAGAGCCCGTTGTCGAACTCGAGGAACATCTGCTTTCCGACCGCGGTCGCGCGCGTCATCGTGGCGCCGTCGAGCATCTTCGCGCCGGCGGCGAAGCGCCCCTGCGGGCTCGAGACGGCCACCCGGTGGCCCACGAAGTTGCGGGCGAACTGGCGGGCGATCCGGTGGACGGAGTGCCCCTCAGGCATTAGTGGTCGACGCCCTTGCCGGCGATGTCGCCCGTCTGCTCGTATTCGGCGAGCTGCGCGATGCGCCGCGCGTGGCGCTCTTCGCCGCTGAACGGCTCGGCCACGAACAGGTCGATGAAGCGGATCGCCTCGTCCTCCGTGTGCTGGCGGGCGCCGATCGAGATCACGTTGGCGTCGTTGTGCTGCCGGGCCAGCAGCGCGGTCGAGTCGTTCCACACGAGCGCGGCGCGCACGCCCTTCACCTTGTTCGCGGCGATCTGCTCGCCGTTGCCCGAGCCGCCGAAGACGACGCCGAGTGCCTCGGTGCCGGTCTGCTGGTCGTTCACGACCGCCCGGGCCGCATTGATGCAGAACGCGGGGTAGTCGTCGAGCGCGTCGTACTCGCTCGGCCCGTGGTCGACGACCTCGTGACCCTGCTCGCGCAGGTGCGCCTGGATCTTCTGGCTGAGGTCGAGTCCGGCGTGGTCCGTGGCGATGTGGATGCGCATGGCTCTCAGAATATCGGTCACGTGGTGCCGGGGATGCCCGCGCTGAGCACCCGCGTCAGGACGGGTCTGGTCGCCGTGAGGCCTGCCCAGACGAGCCCGATGCCGAGGGCGAGGCACCCGACGATGATCGCGAGCCCGAGCGGCTGCACCAGCAGTGCGTACCCGGTGAGCGGCAGGAGCACCAGCGCCGCGGCGACCGCCGAGCCGATCGTGACGACGAGCAGCGGCGCGAGCACGGCACGGCGGCGCGCCCCGTCCATCACAGCGGCCGGCATGCCGAGCCGGTCGAGGCTCACGTAGAGCGCCCGGCGGTCGAGGATGCCGGCGGCCTGGTTCACGCCGATCGCGCACGCGACCATCGCGAACGACATCGCGAGCGTGAGGATCACCCCGGTGCGGATGTCCGCCAGAAGGAGCCTCGTCGCGGCATCCTCATCACCTGTCCCCTGCGTGAACGCGACCCCGACTCCGGTGAACACGCCGACGAAGCTGACCATCGACAGCGCACCGACTTGGCGCCACGCCGCCTTCGCATCGTCGAGGACCGTGCGCGCGGCGATGAGCCGCGCAGGGGTTTTCGCGCGGGTCAGCCAGCGACGCGCGAAGAGCCGCAGCGCGAGCGGGCCGACGAGGCCCAGCACCGCGAGAACGGCGCCGAACCCGCCGAGCAGAACGGCGACGACCAGGATCAGCCCGCCGATGCCGGCGAACGCGTTGAGCGAGCTCGAGATCATGACGGCCACGACCAGTACGGCGAAGGCGATCGCGGCACGCAGCCACTTCACCTGCGCGGTCGCAACGCGGGTGCGCACCCCGAGCGGCGTCAGCACGACACCGCGCAGGCCGATCGCTGCGCTCACGGCGCTGAGTGCCGCCACCGCGCCGACGACGACGAAGAACACCCACACCGGCGGCCAGATCGCGCCCCCCAGTGCGCGACCGTCGAAGTGCAGCAGGCCGAACAGCGGCAGCGCGGCGAGCGACGCGACCGCGCCGACGAGGGCGCCCACCAGCGCGACGGCCGTCGACTCGACGACGGTGAGGGCCGAGACGAGTGCCGTCGACGCGCCGAGCAGCCTCAGGCTCGAGAGCCGCTCGTCACGGCGGCGTGCGGCGAGGCGCGCAGCGGCGCCGCCGAGAGATGCGAGCGGGACCACGAGCAGCACCAGCGCGAGCAGGGCGAGAATGCGGTAGGTCGCGCCACCCTGCCCCGGGAAGGTGAAGAAGGCGAACACGCCGCCGGTCACGACCGTCGTGCAGAGCGTCACGACGGCGAAGGCCACGGCGGGCAGCACGACGGTCGATGCGTCACCGCCGGCGCGCCGCGCGAACAGCCGGGCGAGAGCCATGAGGGTCACGACGCATCCCCCGCCCGCACCGATGTCGACATCTCGACGATCGTGCCGTCGGCCATGTGCAGCGTGCGATCGCAGCGCGCGGCCACGCTCGCGTCGTGCGTGACGACGATGAGGGCTCGCCCCGACCCGACCGTCGAGGCGAGCAGCGCCGACATGACCTCGGCCGAGGTCACGGAATCGAGCGCGCCCGTCGGCTCGTCCGCGAAGACGACGGCGGGCTGGGATGCCTGGGCACGGGCGATCGCCACGCGCTGCTGCTGGCCGCCGGAGAGCTCGCCGATGCGCGCACCCACCTTGTCGCCGATGCCGAGGAGGTCGAGAAGGCGACGAGCCTCGGCCTCGGCATCCGCCCGCCTGGCGCCGAGCAGCAACAGGGGAAGCGCGACGTTCTCGCCCGCCGTCAACTCGGGCAGCAGCAGCCCCTGCTGGAACACGAAGCCGAAGCTCGTGCGGCGCAGCTCGCTGCGGCGCCGGTCGCTGAGCGCCGCGACGTCGACCGTGTCGCCCACGCGCGAGAACAGCACCTGGCCGGCCCCGGGCGTTTCGATGCCGGCGAGACAGTGCAGCAGCGTGGTCTTGCCGCTGCCCGACGGGCCCATGATGGCGACGGCTTCGCCCGCAGCCACGGTGAGCCCGACGCCCCGCAGTGCGCGGGTGGGCCCGAAGTCCTTGAAGAGGCCGCGTGCCTCGATGAGGTTGTGCATGACGTCGAGCTTTTCGCGGCGCGGATGCCCGGCGCATCGCCCGCGAGGCGGGTTCTGACCGCGCGCCGCGTCATACCGCGGGCCTACCTCAGTCGAACTGGGGTGCCCACGTGAGAGCGCCGCGCCGACCTCCTTGATGCCGGCTGTCGTGATATGGCCCTCTCTAATCCCTAGGCTGGTTCCCATGCCTGGAGAGAACCTCACCCGAATCGAAGCCGCCGAACGCAAGGCGGTCGTCCAGACCCACGCCTACGAGGTCAAGCTCGACCTCACGCAGGGCCCCGAGACGTTCCGCAGCGAGACGAAGGTGACCTTCGCGGGCACTCCGGGCGCCTCGACGTTCATCGACTTCATCTCGAAGACCGTGCACTCCGTGAAGCTCAACGGCGTCGAGCTCGACGTGGCCGCGGTCAACGACGGCGTCCGCATCCAGCTGCCTGAGCTGCAGGCATCCAACACCCTCATCGTGGTCGCCGACGCGCTCTACACGAACACCGGCGAGGGGCTGCACCGCTTCGTCGACCCGGTCGACGGCGAGGTCTACCTGTACTCCCAGTTCGAGGTGCCCGACTCGCGCCGCGTCTTCGCCGTGTTCGAGCAGCCCGACCTCAAGGCGACGTTCCAGTTCACGGTGACGACGCCCTCAGACTGGACCGTCATCAGCAACTCCCCCACGCCCGAGCCGATCTTCTCTGGCCCCATCGACGGGGAATCCCTGAAGGACTCGGTGACCTACGTCTTCGACCCGACGCCCGTGCTGTCGTCCTACATCACCGCGATCATCGCGGGCCCGTACCAGGGCGAGACGAGCGAGCTCACCTCGGCGGACGGGCGCACGATCCCGCTCGGCGTCTACGCGCGCAAGTCGCTCGTGCCCTACCTCGACGCCGACTACATCTTCGAGAAGACCAAGCAGGGCTTCGCGTTCTTCGAGTCGAAGTTCGGCTACCCGTACCCGTTCGCGAAGTACGACCAGGTGTTCGTGCCCGAGTTCAACGCCGGCGCGATGGAGAACGCGGGCGCCGTCACGCACACCGAGGCGTACGTGTTCCGCTCGAAGGTGACGGATGCCGTGCGCGAGCGCCGCGTCGTGACCGTGCTGCACGAGCTCGCCCACATGTGGTTCGGCGACCTGGTCACCATGAAGTGGTGGAACGACCTCTGGCTCAACGAGTCGTTCGCCGAGTACGCCTCGACCCTCGCGACCGCCGAGGCGACCGAGTGGACCGAGGCGTGGGCGACCTTCGCCTCGACCGAGAAGTCGTGGGCGTACAACCAGGACCAGCTGCCGTCGACGCACCCCATCGTCGCCGCGATCCGCGACCTCGAGGACGTGCAGGTCAACTTCGACGGCATCACCTACGCCAAGGGCGCCTCGGTGCTCAAGCAGCTCGTCGCGTGGGTCGGGCAGGAGGCGTTCCTCGCCGGCGTGCACGAGTACTTCGTCAAGCACGAGTACTCGAACACCGAGCTCACCGACCTGCTCGTCGAGCTCGAGAAGACGAGCGGGCGCGACCTCGCCGACTGGTCGGCGAAGTGGCTCGAGACCGCGGGCGTCAACACGCTGCGCCCCGAGATCGAGACGGATGCCGACGGCAGGATCGCCTCGTTCGCGGTGCTGCAGTCGGCCGAGCCCGACTATCCCACGATCCGCCCGCACCGCCTCGCGATCGGCTTCTACACGCTCGCCGGGGATGCCTTGACCCGCACCCACCGCGTCGAGCTCGACGTCGACGGCGAGCGCACCGAGGTCGCCGAGCTCGTCGGCCTCGAGCAGCCCGACCTGGTGCTGCTGAACGACGACGACCTCGCCTACGCGAAGATCCGCCTCGATGAGCGCTCCCTGCAGACCGCCATCGCGCACCTCGGCAAGATCGACAGCGAGCTCGCGCGCTCGATCCTCTGGGGCGCCGTGTGGGATGCCACGCGCGACGCGGAGAGCCGGGCGAGCGACTTCGTGCAGCTCGTTCTCAACAACATCGGCGCAGAGACGGGCTCGACGACGATGCGCACCGCGCTGAACCAGCTCGTGCTCTCGGTCGGCGCCTACGTCGCCCCAGCGAAGCGCGATGCGGTCGCGGTCGCCGCAGCCGACGGGGTCTGGGCCCTCGCCCAGCAGGCCGAGCCCGGCAGCGACGCCCAGTTCCAGTTCGTCAAGGTCTTCGCCCAGCTGGCGAGCACCGACGAGCAGCTCGCGATCGTCGCGGGCCTGCGCGACGGCTCGGTCACCCTGCCCGGCCTCAGCGTCGACACCGACCTCGGCTGGGAGCTGCTGCAGTCGCTCGTCGTCGGCGGCAAGGCCGGCACCGCCGAGATCGACTCCGCCCTCGCAGCAGACAACACGGCGAGCGGCAACCAGTCGGCGGCGCACGCCCGCGCGGCGCTGCCCACCCTCGAGGGGAAGACCGCGGCATGGGCATCCGTCGTCGAGCAGGACGGCGCGCCCAACCTGATCGTGCGCGCGACGGGCGCCGGCTTCCAGCGCGCCCACGACCCCGAGCTGCTCGCGCCGTTCGTCGAGAAGTACTTCGACAGCCTGCGCACCATCTGGGACACGCGCAGCTACGCGATCGCCGCCGGCCTCATCAACGGGCTGTACCCGTTCACGCTCGCGAACCAGCAGCTCGCCGACGCGACGCGCGCGTGGCTCGACGCCAACCCCGAGCCCGCCGCGCTGCGGCGCATCGTGGTCGAGAACCTCGCTCGCGTCGAGCGCGCGCTCAAGGTCCAGGCGGCCGATGCCTGAGCAGCCGGAGTAGTACCTGAGTCTGAGACCTCCGTGCCTCGAAGCGGGCCCCGCGGCTGATGCGCCGCGGGGCCCGCACTCAATACGGTGAAGCCATGATCGAAATCCAGAACCTCAGCAAGAGGTACGGACCCAAGCTTGCGGTGGACGACATCACGTTCACCGTCCGCCCCGGGATCGTCACCGGGTTCCTCGGCCCGAACGGCGCCGGCAAGTCGACCACGATGCGCATGATCATGGGGCTCGACAAGCCGACCACCGGGTCCGTGACCATCGACGGCAGCCCCTATGTGAAGCTCCGCGACCCGCTGCGCCAGGTCGGAGCCCTGCTCGAGGCGAAGGCGGTGCACACGGGCCGCAGCGCCTTCAACCACCTGCTCGCGCTCGCCGCCACCCACGGCATCCCCGCAGCGCGCGTCGACGAGGTCATCCACATGACGGGCCTCGAGTCGGTCGCGAAGAAGCGCGTCGGCGGCTTCTCGCTCGGCATGGGGCAGCGCCTCGGCATCGCGGTCGCGCTGCTCGGCGACCCGCAGACGCTGATCCTCGACGAGCCGGTCAACGGCCTCGACCCCGAGGGCGTCCTCTGGGTACGGCAGTTGACCCGCTACCTCGCCTCGCAGGGGCGCACCGTGTTCCTGTCGAGCCACCTCATGAGCGAGATGGCGCAGACGGCGGACCATGTCGTCGTGCTCGGCCGCGGCAAGGTGCTCGCGGACTCCCCGATCGCCGAGATCCTCTCCGGAGCCTCCGGTCAGCGGGTGACCGTGCGCACGCCCACCCCCGACCTTCTTGCCGGTGCGATCGCCTCCCCCGATGTGACGGTGCAGCAGACCCCCGACGGCTCTCTGTCGATCAACGGCATCAACGCGCAGGCCATCGGCGAGGCCGCGGCCCGCGCCGGCGTCGTGCTGCACGAACTGACGCCGGTCAAGGCCAGCCTCGAGCAGGCCTATCTCGAACTGACCCAGGACGAAGTCGAATACCACTCGGAGGTGGCCAAGTGACCACAGCAACCGCCCCGGCGCCCCACGCAGGTCTCGAGGGCATCCGCCTGAGCTTCCCGCGTCTCGTTCGCAGCGAATGGATCAAGCTGCGCAGCATCCGCTCGACCGTGTGGTGCTTCGCGCTTCTGTTCGTGCTCAACATCGGCTTCCCGCTGCTGATCGCCTCCGTCGGGAGCTTCGGAGATGCGCAGAACCCGCACCTGAGCGGCGACACGGCCGGCGCCATCGGCGTGCAGGTCATCACCCTCGGCGTGAACTTCACCTCGCTGATCGTCGGCGTGCTCGGCGTCCTCATCATCTCGGGCGAGTACGCCACGGGCATGATCCGCGGCACCTTCACCGCAGACCCCGGCCGCCTCGGCGCCGTGTTCGCCAAGGCGATCGTGCTCGCGGTCGCGGCGTTCGTCGTCAGCGCGATCTCGACCTGGGTGGCGGCACTGCTCGTGCACCCGATCCTCTCCGGCAAGGGCGTCGACTTCGATCTCGGCGACTCGAAGGTGTTCCTGCCGCTGCTCGGCTCGAGCGTCTATGTCACCCTCATCGCGCTGTTCGCCTTCGGCGTCGGCATGATCGTGCGCACGACCGCGGGCGGCATCGCGATCACGCTCGGCCTGCTGCTCGTCGTGCCGATCATCTTCAGCATCGTCGGCGGCCTCGTCGACGCGAACTGGCCCGCGAACATCAACGCCTTCCTGCCGTCGAATGCAGGCGGCCAGCTGTTCGCGTTCGCGAGCGACACCTCCGGCGCCGCCACGGGCGGGGCACAGGTCGACCAGGCGAGCTCCAGCGACGTCGTGACGCTGAACGGCTGGGAGGGCTTCGGCGTGCTCGGCGCCGAGGTGCTCGCCGTCGGCATCGCCGCGCTCGTTCTCATCAAGCGCCGGGACGCGTAACCGCACGACCGCGTGACGACTCTCAGCGATCCACAGGACGACCTCCGGCTGCCGCGGCAGCCGGGGGTCGTTCGGCGGTTCTGGGCGCGGCACGAGAAGCTCGCCGACGGCCTGATCGCCGTCTTCTGGGGGCTGCCGCCCACCCTGATCACGCTGATCTCTCTCATCACCGACTCGCACACCGCGCTCGGACGGTGGGGCGCGGTCGTCGCGGCGCTTCTGGTGGTGGCGTCGTGCGCAGGAATCCGGCTGCGGCGTACCCGCCCGATCCTCGCCTTCGCCGTTCTCTGCATCGCCCTGATCCCCGTGCCCTTCTCCGACACCGGCGCGTCGGAGGTGCTGCCGATCTTCGGCGTCTACAGCCTGGCCGTCTGGCGCTCCAACGCGTCTGCCTGGGTCGCCGCCGGCATTCTCGAGGCGGTCTCGACCCTCTACGTCTGGCTGCTGTCACCGCTCGCTGCGAGCCGGGCGTTCACGCCCGCGCAGTGGATGCCCACCTACGCCGTCGAGCTGCTCGTCGCCCTCGCCATCGGCATCACCGTCGGCAATCGGCGCCGCTACCTCGCGGCTCTCATCGACCGCGCCCACCAGCTCGCGCGCGAGCGGGACCAGCAGGCGCAGCTCGCCGCGATCGCCGAACGCGCGCGCATCGCCCGCGACATGCACGATGTCGTCTCACACTCGCTGACCGTCATGGTCACGCTCGCAGAAGGTTCCGCGGCCATCGCGGAGACGGATTCCGCACGCGCCGGGGCCGTGATGAAGCAGGTCGCCGACACGGGGCGCGAGGCACTGGCCGGCATGCGGCAGATGCTCGGAGTGCTCGGCAGCCAGAGCGAAGAGGCCGCCCTCGCGCCGCAGCCGACCGCTGCCGACATCCCCCGCCTCGTCGAGCGCTTCCGCGAGCTCGGGCTTCCGGTCGAACTGCACGCCGACGGGGAGCTTCCCGCTGAGCCGGCCCTCCACCTCGCGGTGTACCGCATCGTGCAGGAGGGACTCACGAACGCCCTGCGCTATGCGCACGGGCCCACCCGCGTCGGCGTGGTGATCGACGCGGCATCCGACCCGATCAGAGTCGTCGTCGACGACGACGGCCTTCCGGGCATGCCGACCGCATCCGTCGGCGCCGGCCGGGGACTCATCGGCCTGAGGGAGCGCGTGTCGGCGCTCGGCGGTAGCCTCAGCTCGGGTCATCACCCGGGCGGCGCCGGCTGGCTGCTCGCCGTCGCGCTGCCCACGACCTCGGCTCGTCCGAGAGAGGAGAATCCGTGACCCGCGTCGCGATCGCCGACGACCAGTCCCTCGTGCGCATGGGCTTCCGCATGGTGCTCGAGGCCCAACCCGATCTCGAGGTGGTGGGCGAGGCCTCCGACGGCAGCGAGGCGATCTCGCTTGCGCGCCGCACCCGCCCCGACGTCGTCCTCATGGACGTGCGGATGCCGGGAACCGACGGCATCACCGCAACCGCCGAGATCACCGCCGAGCTTCCCGAGACGCGCGTGCTCGTGCTGACCACCTTCGACCTCGACGAGTACGCCTTCGGCGGCCTGCGCGCCGGCGCGAGCGGGTTCC
>NZ_JBLRDT010000069.1:0-13244 GCF_057512245.1 Gryllotalpicola sp. CP2-P1 | reverse complement strand
CGCTTCACAGCCTCGCCGACGACCCTCCTCAGCCGTGCGTCGTCGTCGAGGGCAGCGAACAGCCAGGTGCCGGGCAGGGGCAGCACGTAATCGTAGTCGACGGAGGCCTGGGTGTCGGTCATTGCGGCGCCAGCCTCACCGTCATCGACGCCATCGACTCACGCACGAGCTCCACCAGATGGTCCGTGTTCGCCCCGACCTCCGGGGTCGTGTAGACCATCTCGAGCACCTGCGACGAGCCGGTCGGGAACAGGCCGATCGAGACGCGCTCCTCGTCGTGCTTCTCGTCGGTCGCCAGGTCGTGATAGTGGATCACGCTGTACTGGCCGGCGTACTCGCCCGCGGGAACGGTCTCACGCCACACGTTCACGATCTCCACCCGCGCGCCAGGCTCACTGTCAGGCTTGTGCAGCACTCGCTCGTACGCCTCCACCGACGCGAGCTCGCTCTTCTCGTCGAGCGCGAAATTCCCTCTGTAGAACAGCGTGCAGACAACCTGAGGCTTCTCATCCGGAACCCGCACCGCAAACCGCCCGTAAGGGTCTTCGAGGCGCGCGAATGACGCATGGACCGCCTCGAGCTGAGCCTGAAGCGACTTCACCGCGGCGCGACCGCGCCGACCGGCGAGTTGCTTCGCCAGGTCCTTCGCCCACGGCTCTGCCGGCTGGGCCGGACGCACAGCGCGCCAACCCGGCTGAAGCTTGAAATCGAGGTCGGCGATGATCGGCAAGGCGGCATACTCGGCGAAATTCATTCTTCTGCTCCGGAGTTGAACGGGTTCTCGGGCAAGCCGAGTGCCGTCGCAGCCTGCTCGCGTTCCTCGTTGATCTTGACGGCGGTCACCACGCCCTGCGCGAGGCTGAGCGGAATCATCTTGGATGCTCGGAGAGATGAGCTGCTCAGCGCTTCGATCGTCTCCTTGGAGGTGCCGAGAATCGCATAGGGGTCCTTGAATCCGTCGACCACCCAGCCGAACGGCCCGCCCTTCAGGTCCTTGACCCCGTCGGCTCCGATCTCCTTCGCGAGCTTGGCGCCCGAGGTGAGACCGGTCTTGAAGGTCGTCACTCGGGAACCGATCTTGGACAGCACGGACTTGAGCGGGCTGACGCTCTCATACGCGCCCTCGGCTACGTCCCACACGCCACGCGCCGCGCTCGTCAGCTCCCCGCTTTCCGCCAGTTCTGCGGCGGGCCGCGCGACCGAAGCGAAGTTCTTCGCGAGCACCTTCACGGCCCCGCCGCCGAAGATGCTGACTGCGCCGACGACGCCGTCAATGATCGCCTGCTTCCCGTCGCCCTTCGCCGCGTCCTGGGCGAGATGCCCTGCCGTGGTGAGTGCGGTAAGGCCGAGCAGCACCGGCCCGATGCCGAGCTCCGCGACATCGATGACCGGGATGAACGCGAGCACGAGCGCGATGACGCCGAGGATCTGGGTGGCGATGTCCAGTGCAGAGAGCAGGTGGTCGAACAGGTCGCTCTTCAGGAAGTCCTTCACGTGAGACGTGACCGCGTCCCACGCGGCAGAGATCTTGTCGCGCCAGCCGTCTTTGAGGCCGTCGTGCTGATCGGCGTCGTGCACCTGGTCGGCCGCGGAGTTGCCGGCGTCGTCCTTCGACTGCGCGGCCCGGTGCCAGGCCTGCTGCCACGCCGCGATGTCGGAGCTCAGACCTTCGACGTGGGCATCGGCCTGGCTCTTGTCCTGCTGGGTCTGCTGTGACTGGCCGGGGTCGGCGTCGGCGCCACTCGCAGCGCGCGCCGCATCTGCGGCATCCGACTGCCTCTTCTTCGCCGTGCTCAGCTGGCCGTTCAGCTGCTCGAGCTGCGTGGCCGCGTGATGCGCGTCGCTCTTCGCCTGTCGCAGCTGCGGGGCATAGCCGGCGAGCGCCGCACCGGCGGCGACGTAGCGGCCCTTCGCCTTCACGATGTCGTCCGCGACCTTGCCTGCCGTCTCGCTGAGCTTCGCGATGGCCTTGCCCTGCATGCCGTCGAGCCCCTGCAGCTTGCGCAGCGCGGTGACGGCGGCGTCGATCTTCTCGGCGACGTGCGCCACCGTGGCGGCGTGCGACTCGACCTCGTCGGGCTCGCCGCTGAGCAGTCCGTACTCCGCGTCGGCCATCAGCTCGCCGCCGTCTGGTCGCCGGTCTCGAGCGCTTTCGCGAACTTCTCGTCGATCTCGGTGAAGCCGTTGGTGAGATCGTCGAGGTACTGGTGCAGGGTCTGCACGTCCTTCACCAGCTGCGCGCGGTGCTTCGACCAGTTGCGCGCGAACTCGCTGATGCGGTCGCCCAGCCGGTCGTGCCCGGTCGAGGCGCCGACCGAGTCTGAGAGCGCTTCGACACCGTCGAAGTCTGTGATGATCGATGCGAGCTCGGCAGAGAGCTGCCGCAGTTCACCGAGATCAAGGCGAAGGTCGGCCACTCATCCCCCGGAAAGTGCGATTCGGGTATGACTCAGAGAGCCGGCATCACGGGCGGAACGCCATCAGGATCACGACGACCACGAGCAGGATCGTCGTCACGCCGGCGGTCGCGGCAACGGCCGAGTAAGCGGCCGGCCTGGCGAGCTTCTCGCCCTCCACCGCGGGCGACGCGCCCGCGCTCGTGATCTCCTCCGCGCCGCGGTTCAGATTCGGCACGATGACGAAGACGCTCAGCACGAAGGCGCCCGCGTAGAGCACGACCGACAGCCACACCCACAGCCTCGTGAACGGGATGTCCGCAGCGCCGAGCGCCGCGAAGCCCAGCACGAACACGATCAGCGACGCCCAGCTGAAGATCGACACCGAGCGCGCGAGCCCGCGCACCTGCTTCGCGTCGTGCACCCGCAGCGCGCGCAGCCCCGTGTGGGGAAGCAGAGCCATCGGCCCGATGATGAAGACGGCGAAGATGACGTGCAGCGCGATGAAGACGTGAGCCATGCCGCCAGCCTAGTGACGGCGCGGCCCCGCACGCCGAAGCGCCGGCCGCAGAGGCGTAGACTGTTGTTCTTCGCACCCGCCACAAGCGACTCGACGAAGTCCCGATGCCATAGCTCGCCGGCTGCACCCCCTTCCGGCTCGAGCAGCAACCGGCATCCGTCTTCTCATCTCACGAATCGCACTGGATCAATGTCTGTTTCTGCAACCCTCGAGGCCTCGAACACGACGGCGGCGAATCCGCGCGGCCGGGTCATCCTGGCCAGCCTCATCGGCACCTCGGTCGAGTTCTACGACTTCTACGCCTACGCGACGGCCGCCGTCCTCGCCTTCCCCACCCTGTTCTTCCCGACCGGCGACCCGACCACCGCGCTGCTCGCAAGCTTCGCGACCTTCGGCGCCGCCATGGTCGCCCGCCCCATCGGCGCGATGTTCTTCGGCCACTTCGGTGACCGCATCGGCCGGAAGGGCACCCTGGTCGCGTCGCTGCTCACGATGGGCATCGCGACGTTCCTGATCGGATTCCTGCCCACCTATGCCTCCATCGGCTGGTGGGCGACCCTCATGCTGATCATCCTGCGCCTCGCGCAGGGCTTCGCCCTCGGCGGCGAGTGGTCGGGCGCGGCACTCATCGCGACCGAGAACGCGCCCGCCGGCCGGCGCGGCTGGTGGGGCACCTTCCCGCAGCTCGGCGCCCCGATCGGCTTCATCATCGCGAACGCGGTCTTCCTCGTGATCAACACGATCTGGCCGGGCTCGTTCCTCGCCTGGGGCTGGCGGGTGCCGTTCATCTTCTCGGCCGTGATGGTCATCATCGGCCTCTGGGTGCGCCTGCGCCTCGTCGAGTCGACGACCTTCCAGAAGACGGTCTCCGAGAACAAGATCGTGAAGCTGCCGCTCGGCTCGCTGCTCGCCCGCAACTGGAAGGGCGTCGTTCTCGGCACCTTCTACATGCTCGCGACCTACGTCGTCTTCTACCTCATGACGACCTTCACGCTGAGCTACGGCACCCGCCTGCCCGCGCACGCCGCGGCCACCGCTGCGGCGAAGGCCGGAACGTCGTTCGACGCCGCGTCGTATGTGCCCGGCCTCGGCATCCCCTACGTGCACTTCGTGCTCATGCAGATCCTCGGCGTGATCTTCTTCGGCGTCTTCACGCTGATCTCGGGCCCGATCGCCGACACCATCGGCCGCAAGAAGCTGCTCATCGGCGTGACCATCGCGATCATCGTGTTCGGCCTCACCTTCGAGCTGTTCCTCAGCCCGCGCTCCGACGCGACCTTCGAGGGTGCGCTCGTGCAGGCGTTCCTGACGATCGGCTTCACCCTGATGGGCATCACCTTCGGGCCCATGGGCGCGCTGCTGCCCGAGCTGTTCCCCGCGAACGTGCGCTACACGGGCTCCGGCGTCGCCTACAACATCTCGTCGATTCTGGGCGCGGCCCTCGCGCCGATCATCGCGGTGGCGCTGTGGGGCGCGGCATCCGGTCGCACCTGGCTCGTCGGCGTGTATCTGTCGGTGATGGGCGTGCTCACGCTGATCGCGCTGATCATCGGCCGCGAGACGAAGGACGTCGACTACCACAACGAACTCGCGTAGCGCGCGTTCGCATCGAGATCCACGGATGCCCCGGGCCGCGGCTCGGGGCATCCGGCTGTCTGCGCGCACGCAAGCTCGAAACCTAGAATCGGCACGCCATGAGTGACGCCGCCGCACCTTCCGCCTCCCCCGCACCCGCCCGACCCGCCCGCCGCGGCTTCGGTCGCCGCCCCGCCGACGACGGGCCGCGCGCCTCGTTCCGGCAGCTGCTGCCCTATCTCACCGAGCACAGGCGCGTGCTCGCCTGGGTCATCGCGCTCTCGGTGCTCGGGGCCGCCGCCTCGCTCGCGCAGCCGCTGCTCGTCAACCAGGTGATCACCCGCGTGCAGCACGCGAGCCCGCTCGGCTGGCTCGTGTGGGCGCTGGTCGCGCTGGTCGTCGTAGCCGGCATCATCTCGGGGTACCAGCACTACCTGCTGCAGCGCACCGGCGAGGGCGTCGTGCTCTCGTCGCGCCGCCGCATCGTGGCCCGGCTGCTCAACCTGCCGATCGCCGAATTCGACCGCCGCCGCACGGGCGACCTCGTCAGCCGCGTCGGCGCCGACTCCACGGCGTTGCGCGCCGTGCTCACCCAGGGGCTGATCGATGCGATCGGCGGGGCCCTGACCTTCCTCGGTGCGCTCGTCGGCATGGCGATCATCGACCCCGTGCTGCTCGGGCTCACGGTGCTCGTGATCGGAGTGTCCGTGGTCGTCGTCGTGCTGCTGTCCGGCCGCATCCGTACGGCGTCGGCACGCGCTCAGAAGAAGGTCGGCGACCTCACCGCCGCCGTCGAGCGGGCCATCTCATCGGTGCGCACGATCCGCGCCGCCGGAGCCACCGCGCGCGAGATCGCCGCCGTCGACGACGACGCGCGCGGCGCCTGGCAGATGGGCATCCAGGTCGCCCGCATCTCCGCCCTCGTCGTGCCGGTCGCGGGCATCGCCCTGCAGGTGTCGTTCCTCGTGGTGCTCGGCATCGGCGGCTACCGCGTCGCCTCGGGCGCCATCTCGGTGGCTTCCCTCGTGACCTTCATCATCTTCCTGTTCATGCTGGTCATGCCGCTCGGCAACGCGTTCGGCGCGATCACGTCCGTGAACTCGGCGCTCGGCGCCCTCGGCCGCATCGAAGAGATCATCGCGCTGCCGGGCGAGGACGCGCACGATGCGCGATCTGCCTCGCTCGCGCAGCTGCGGGCGGATGCCCCGGCCCTCGCCTTCGACCGGGTGTCGTTCGCCTACCCGGTCGACTCGGCGGCCTCTTCGCCGGTCGACTCGGCGAAGCCGAATGGAGACCCGGCCCTCGTGCTGCATGACGTGTCGTTCGAAGTGCCACGGGGGAAGCGCACCGCCCTCGTCGGCCCCTCGGGGGCAGGCAAGTCGACCACGCTCGCGCTCATCGAGCGCTTCTACGACCCGACCGCGGGCAGCATCCGCCTCGGGGGCGTCGACATCGCCGACCTTCCGCGCGACGAGCTGCGCGCGCAACTCGGCTATGTCGAGCAGGATGCCCCGGCCCTCGCCGGCTCGCTGCGCGACAACCTCACCCTCGGCGCCCCCGACGCCACCGATGACGAGTGCCGTCGCGTGCTCGAGGCCGTGAACCTCGGTGAGGTGCTGGCGCGGTCGCCGCTCGGCCTCGCCGCGCCCGTCGGCGAAGAGGGCGTCATGCTCTCGGGCGGTGAGCGCCAGCGACTCGCGATCGCACGGGCGCTGCTGGCCGCTCCGCCGATCCTGCTGCTCGACGAGTCGACCTCGTCGCTCGACGGCCGCAACGAGCAGCTCATGCGCGAGGCGATCGACGCGGTCGCCGAAGACCGCACGATGATCGTGATCGCCCACCGCCTCTCGACGGTCGTCGACTCCGATCAGATCGTCGTGCTCGACCACGGCCAGGTCGTCGGGGTCGGCACGCACTCGGAGCTCGTGGCCGCCGTGCCGCTCTACCGCGAGCTCGCGAAGCACCAGCTGCTGGTCTGAGGCAGGCCGCTATTTGAGGAACAGGGCTTTGAGCCGCGTCGTCGTCAGCACGAGGCCGACCGCGATCATGCCGGCGTAGTAGAGCACGTGCCACAGCAGCGCCGTCGTGATGACGCCGGTCGTGAGCCCGCGCACGAGCTCGATGCCGTGCCACAGCGGCAGGCACTCGATCACGAGCTGCACCGGCCGCGGGTACACCGTGATCGGGAAGAACGTCGATGAGAGCAGGAACATCGGCAGCAGCACGAAGAAGATCCAGTCGAGCTGCGTGAAGGTCTTCATGAAGCTCACGACGCCCATGCCGAGGCTCGCGAAGCCGAAGGCGATGATCAGCAGCGCGGGGAACGCGAGCAACGCCGTCCACGACAGGTTGAGGCCGACCGCCCACATCACCCCGAGGAACGCGAGGCCGTAGAGGGCACCGCGCAGCAGCGCCATCATGATCTCGCCGAGCGCGACGTCGAGCGGCCCGAGCGGCGTCGCCAGCATGCCCTCGTAGAGCTTCCCGAAGTTGAGCTTGAAGAACACGTTGAACGTGGAATCCATCACGGCCCCGTTCATCGCCGAGGTCGCGAGCAGCGCCGGCGCGATGAACGCCGCGTAGCTGATGTGCTGACCGCCCGTGTCGACCGTGCCGATCAGCTTGCCGAGCCCGACACCGAGCGACAGCAGGTAGAGCACCGGCTCGAGGAACCCCGACACCACCACGAGCCAGTTCGTCGTCTTCGTCGCCGTCCAGCTGCGGGCCATCACCGCACCCGGATTCCCGGCGAACACCGCCCCCAGCAGCCGTGACGGCCGCCGCACGCTGGTGCCGGCCCCGACGGCGCTCACTTGTTCAGCTTCTTCCGCGCGAGCCGCCGGGCGATCCGCCACCCGACGACGAAGGTCACGACCAGGTATGCGACGTGCACCGCAATGAGCCACGCCGGCTCACCCAGCCCGTACGTCGCGTCGCGCGCGAGCTGCGTGCCATGCCACAGCGGCGAGACCCACCCGATCCACTGCAGATAGATCGGCATCAGCGCGAGCGGGAAGTACGTTCCGGAGAACAGCGTGAGCGGCATGACGATGAACCTGAGCACGAGCGTCTCTTGACTCGCGTCTTTGTCGAGCGAGGAGATGTAGGCGCACAGCGGGCCGCCGAACGACAGTGCGGTGAGCAGCGCGGCGAGGACCGAGAGGATGCCCCACCCCGACGGCGCCGCACCGAAGGCGACCATCAGCACGTAGTAGATCAGGCTGTTCACGACGATGCGGGTGCTCGTGTAGAGCACGTTGCCGTCGATGATCTGGCCGGGCGACAGCGGCGCCGCGTTCATGCCGAAGAAGGTCGGATTCCACTTGAAGCCGAGTCGGATCGGGAAGATGAACTCTTCTGAGGCGGTCTGGAAGGCGGCCGCCGTGAGCAGCGCGGGTGCGACGAACACGAGGTACGAGACACCGCCCAGGTCGTGCGCGCCCGCGCCGCCGCCGATCAGAGCGCCGAGCCCGAGCCCCATCGCGAACAGATAGAGCAGGGGCAGACCGAGTGCGGGCACGATGTTCGACGACCACAGCCGGCGGGCGAGCGTCAGTCGGTGCTCGAACACGAAGTAGGCGCCGAAGCGGCGCGGGCGCGCGGCAGCGCGCCGGGCGAGCTCGGCCGCGGCATCCGCCGACACGGGGATCGCGCTCATTCGATCAGGCTCCGCCCGGTGAGCCGCAGGAACACGTCCTCGAGGGACGCTCGCCGCACGAGCGAGGTGAGCGCCTCGAGCCCGCGGGCGCGCACGGCGACGGACGCCGCCTCGCCGTCGTCGGCGTAGATCAGGACGCGGTCGGGCAGCACCTCGACCCGGTCGCCGATGCCGCCGAGCGACTCGGCGGCGGCCGCGTTGCGCTCTGAACCGAAGCGCAGCTCGAGCACCTCGCGGCTCGAGTACTGGCGGATGAGCGACTGCGGAGTGCCCTCGGCCATGATGCGGCCATGGTCGACGACGATCAGGCGGTCGCAGAGCTGCTCGGCCTCGTCCATATAGTGCGTCGTCAGCACGAGCGTCGTGCCCTGCTCTTTCAGCCGGAACAGCCTGTCCCAGAGGATGTGCCGCGCCTGCGGGTCGAGCCCCGTCGTCGGCTCGTCGAGCAGCAGGATCTTGGGGTCGTTGATGAGCGCCCGCGCGATCGTGAGCCGGCGCTTCATGCCGCCGGAGAGGTCGTCGATGCGCGTCTTCGCCTTCTCGGTCAGCTGCGCGAACCGCAGCAGCTCGGCCGCGCGCTGCTTCACGAGCTTCCGCGGCAGGCCGAAGTAGCGGCCGTAGACGATCACGTTGTCGAGCACGGGCAGCTCGAAGTCGAGGTTGTCGGTCTGCGGCACGACGCCGAGCTGCGAGCGGATCTCGGGCCCATGCCGGTCGGGGTCGAGCCCGAGGATCGTCAGCTCGCCGCCCGTGCGCGGCGAAACCGCGCCGACCATGCGCATGGTCGTCGACTTGCCGGCGCCGTTCGGCCCGAGCAGCCCGAACGACTCGCCCTGAGCGACCTCGAACGACACCCCGCCGACCGCCGCGACATCGCCGAACGACTTCTCGAGGTCACGTGCGACGATCACCGGTGCGGGCATGGCCACCAAGGTAGCGGGGGCCACCGACATCGGGCGAGAGCCGGCGTGGTCGCCGGGGATGCCCGGCCGAGGCATCCCCCTCGGAAATCAGCGCTGGAAGCGCGCCGCGACGTCGTCGGACGCCGCGATCTCGATGCGCGCCCTGTGGTCGTCGCGCATGTCGGGCAGCGCGTCGAGGCGGAACCACTGCGCCGCGGTGTTCTCGCCGTCGGCGGGGAACGGCTCACCCGACACGTAGCGGCAGCGGAACGTCAGGTCGAGGTAGCGCGAGCGATCGCCGTTGCCGTAGACGACCACGCGGTCCTCGACGTGCACGCGCGCGAGCCGTTCGGCGACGGCGGTGACCGCGGTCTCTTCGAGCACCTCGCGCTCGGCCGCTACGGCGGGCGGCTCGCCGGGGTCGACGATGCCGGTCACGGCCGTCCACTCGCCGTTGTCGGCGCGCTTCACGAGCAGCACCTCGCGCTCGTCGCCCTCGCCGCGCAGCACGACCGCCGTGACCCCGCTCAGCCAGAGCTCCTGGTGCCCGATCTTCTCGCGCAGCCGCAGAACGAATTGGGGAGTCGGCACAATCCGACCCTAGCCAAACCGGATCGCGCCCGCGCCCCTAGTGTGGAAGCGTGACCGACACCCAGACGCTCACCGTCGACGCCGCCGTTTCCGCAGCCCAATCGGCCTTCGAGGCCGCACGCGAGGTCTCGCCCGCCACCCGCCGCACCTGGCTGGAGGCCCTGGCCGACGCGCTCGAGTCGCATGCCGACGACCTCGTCGCCCTCGCCCATGACGAGAGCCACCTGCCCATCGTGCGCCTCACCGGCGAGCTCACGCGCACCGCGTTCCAGCTGCGACTGCTCGGGGCGGATGCCGCGAGCGGCGACCCCTTCGCCGCCACCATCGACCACGCCGACCCGGGCTGGGGCATGGGTCCGCGACCCGACATCCGCCGCGTCGGCGAGCCGCTCGGTGTCGTCGGCGTCTTCGGCGCCTCGAACTTCCCCTTCGCGTTCAGCGTGCTGGGCGGCGACAGCGCCTCGGCGCTCGCCGCCGGCTGCGCCGTCGTGCACAAGGCGCACCCCGCCCATCCGCGGCTCGCGCGCGAGACCGCGCGACTCGCGGTCGAGGCGCTGCGCGCGGTCGGCGCTCCGAGCGGGCTGTTCGCGCTCGTCGAGGGCTATGAGGACGGGCCGGCTCTCGTGCAGCATCCGCTCGTCAAGGCGGTGGGGTTCACCGGATCCACTCGCGGCGGCCAGGCGCTCGCCGCCCTCGCCGCCGACCGGCCCGAGCCGATCCCGTTCTACGGCGAGCTCGGCAGCACCAACCCCGTGTTCGTCACGCCCGGCGCGTGGGCCGCGCGGCGCGACGCGATCCTGGCCGGCTTCGTCGGCTCGTTCACGCTCGGCATGGGGCAGTTCTGCACGAAGCCCGGCTACCTCGTCGTGCCGGCGACCTCGCGTGACGAGCTCGTCGCGGGCCTCGCGGATGCCTCGCCCGTGCCGCCCCACGAGATGCTCTCAGACTCGCTGCGGGCCTCGTTCGAGCGCTCGCGCGACGAATTCGCCTCGGTCGACGGGGTCGAGCCGCTCACGACCCTGCCGGGTGCCGAGGGCGCTCCCGAGGCGACGGTGTTCCGCGCCCCGGCCGAGCGGGTGCTGTCTGCGCCCGAGCTGCTCGAGCACGAGATGTTCGGCCCCGCGAGCGTGATCGTCGAGTACGACTCCCCCGAGCAGCTCGAGGCGATCGCGGCGAGCATCGGCGGCCAGCTCACGGCCGGCGTGCACGCCGAAGACGGCGAGGACACGGCCGCCCTGCTGCGCACCCTCGCGGGCCACGCCGGGCGGGTGCTCTGGAACGGCTGGCCCACCGGCGTCACGGTGAGCTACGCGCAGCAGCACGGCGGGCCGTTCCCCGCGACGACGGCCCCGGCGACCACCTCGGTCGGCACCGCGGCGATCGGCCGCTTCCTGCGCCCGGTCGCCTACCAGGACGTGCCGGATGCGGCGCTGCCCCCTGCGCTGCAGGAATCGAACCCCTGGGGGATCGCCCGCCGCGTCGACGGCGCCCTGCAGCCCGCCCGCTGACCGCTGACCCCCGGTCGTCACTTAAGCGGCACGCGCGCGCGGATGAGGCACGTTTGTGACGACCCGCCGCTGAGCCGCTCGCCCGGTCGTCGAAAACGCGGCCCACGCGCGCGGATAAGCCGCGTTCGTGACGACCGGCTATTCGGCAGAGGGCGCGGCACCGACGGCGTCGCTCGTCACGAGCTCGGCGCCCGCGGCGGCCAGCTCCTGCAGGGCGGCGGCCGACGAGGCATCCGCCACGCCCGCGATCAGGTCGGTGAGCACGCGCACCCGCTCGCCGTCCTGCAGGGCGTCGAGCGCGCTCGCCCGCACGCAGTGGTCGGTCGCGATGCCGACCACGTCGACGTCGGTCACGCCGTGCGCCTGGAACACCTCGCTGATGCCCTTGCCGAAGTCGTCGGCACCCTCGAACGCCGAGTAGGCGGGCTTGCCCTGCCCCTTCTTGATGTGCACATCGATGCGATCGGATGCCAGCGCGGGGTGGTACTCGGCCCCGGGTGTGCCGCTGATGCAGTGCGGCGGCCAGGAGTCGACGAAGTCGGGGTGGTCGGAGATGTGGCCGCCGTTGTCGCTCCCGCCGTCGTGCCAGTCGCGGCTCGCGACGACGAGGTCGTAGGCGTCGCCGCGCTCGTCGAGCAGGCGGGTGATCCCGGCCGCGACGGCCGCGCCGCCCGCGACGCCGAGCGACCCGCCTTCGGTGAAGTCGTTCTGCACGTCGACGATCAGCAGGGCGCGGCTCATGACCTCAGGTTATGCGCCCGCGGCCGACATTTGCGTCCGCGAAGGCGGACGCAGGTGTCGGCGGCGGACGCAGAAACTCCGGCGGCGGCGGGGGCAGAAGCCCCGGCGCGGCGCGGCGTCAGCTGTTCGACAGGTTGTCGCCGCAGCTGTAGATCGCGGCCGCCAGCGCATCGATCGCGCCGCGGGCACTGTCGCCGACATTGCCGAGGGCGTAGATCGAGAAGACGAGCTTCGAGCCGTCCTTCGCGTCGATGACGCCCGCGAGCGTGTAGGCGCCGTTGATCGACCCCGTCTTCGCGTGGATCTTGCCGACGGCGACCGCGGATGCCCCGACGAAGCGACCGTAGCCCTGCGTCAGCGTGCCCGACTGACCGGAGATCGGCAGGGCGTCGTAGATGACGCCGAGGCCGTTCTCACGGTTCAGCACCTTCGTGAGGTAACCCGAGAAGAACGACGGCGGCACGCGGTTGTCGGCCGAAAGCCCCGAGCCGTCGATGATCGTGAGGCCCGACAGGTCGACGCCGATCGTCTTGAGCGCGGCGGTGTCGCCTGCGTCGATCGCGCCGAAGGTGTTGCCGGCGCCTTCCTTGATGGCGGTGAGGCGCGCCAGCATCTCCATGACGGTGTTGTCGGAGTTCTGCAGCGCCTCGGTCACGAGCGCCGACACGGGCTGCGACTTCACGACACCGAGCTGGGCCGCGCCCTGCGGCGCCTTCGCCTCGCCGTCGTAGTTCGCGCCGAGATCCTGCGCGAAGGCCTTGCCCGCGTCGCCGACAGGGTCGGTGCCGCGCGGCGTCTGCAGCTTGGTCGGGTCGTTCTTGTCGCCGTCGGCCATCAGCGCCGCGATGTAGGCGGTCGAGCCGAGGCTCGCGCGCTCTTCCTGCTCGTCCCAGCTGGACTGCCACATCGGGCCGCCGAAGAGCGTCGCGTCGGCGACGACGGAGGTGATCGGCTGGCCGTCGTTGGCGGGGTCGTCTGCCCAGGCCTTCTTGACCTGGTCGGCGAGGTCGGTCAGCGTCGGTGCGCCCTGGAACCACGAGCCGTGGCCCGCGCTGAGCGTCGGGTCGCCGCCGCCGACGATGACGACCTGACCGGGCTGCGAGCCCTTCACGACGGTCGTCGAGATCCGATAGTCGGCACCGAGCGCCGTGAGCGCGGCGCCCGCGGTGATCGTCTTCATGACGCTCGCGGTCGGCGCGGCCGTGCTGCCGTTGCGGTCGAACAGCACCTGCCCGGTCTTGGCGTCGACGACCTGGGCTTCGAGGGTGCCGAGGCGCCCGTCGGAGGCGGGGCCGGCGACCGAGCAGGTCTTGAGCGCCGTCGCCGGCGCGGCCGGGTTCGCGACGGGGCGCC